>JAILIQ010000262.1 GCA_024695205.1 Lachnospiraceae bacterium | reverse complement strand
ACGCAATAATCTTTTTACAGGAAGAGAGCATGTATCCGCCTCACCTTATATTAAAGGAGATCCTCATAGCATCCGAAAGCACGGTCGGAGGCAGCGGAGAAACCATCCTGCAGCAGTACAGGCTGGCGAATCAGCTGAAATATGTATCGGTGATCGTTTCGAGCATTCCGGTATTGTGTCTGTACCCGTTTGTTCAGAAATATTTTGCCCAGGGTGTCATGATCGGATCATTAAAAGATTGAAAGAATTAATTCCAAAAGGGAATACCGGACGGTGAACCCCAAAGGATCAAAAAGAGGAGGATGAGTATGAAAAAGAATCTCGGAAAAAGGGCCGGGGCGCTTGCGTTATTGCTTATATCGGCAATGGTGCTTACCGCCTGCAGCGGCGGAAAACAGGAAAAGGGCAGCAATGCGGGAAGTGCGGAAGAACTGACTTTAAAGTACGGCTTCCAGTGGACGGATCCTGCGAAGCCCATACTGAACGATGCAGGTGCGCAGGAATTGGAGTTCAGGGTATATTCCTCAAAAAATGCTTCTGCCCTCGATTACAACGACATGCAGGTGATGGAGGATCTGTTTAAACAGACGAATGTGAACGTAAACTGGGAAAATGTCTCCGAGTCCGTATATTCACAGCAGAAAAACCTGATCTTCGGCAATACGGAAAACAGACCCGACGCCATATATCATGCAGGCATGAGTGCAGGCGAGATAATCAAATATGCCAAACGAAAGGTGCTTGTACCGATCAGCGATTATCTTGATTATATGCCCAATCTGAAGAAGATCCTTGAAGACCGTCCCGATATTGCAAAGCAGCTGGTCAACACAGAAGACGGAAAGATCTATTCCCTGCCGAGAATAGAAGAGATGGGACTGCTGCAGAATCCCAACCTGCTGTTCCTGAACAGGGACTGGGCAGAAAAGGCATGTGATGCCGGAGCTGTTACCGGACTGAAGAAGGATGACCTTAAGGACGGACTTGCGCTCGATTCGAAGCAGATGGAGGAGCTTCTGACTTTCTTCAGGGACAACGATATGAACGGCAACGGAAGAGCAGATGACGAGAGGCCTTTGAGCTTTGTCTATAACAACTGGCAGGGTAACCAGTGCGATCTCTACGGTATGTTCGGCCTGAACGACAATCTTGAGCACAGGGTGATCGTAAACGGCAAGGTTACCTACACGGTTCTTGATGACAGATTTAAGACCGCAACGAACTTTATCGCAGACTGGGTTACAAAAGGACTTATCGATAAGGTGTCTTTTGAGCAGAGCCAGGACAATTTCCTTGCGAACGGCAAAGGCCTGGAAACCTACGGTGCCTTTTACTGGTGGGAAAGCGAGACGGTAGTTTCGAATCCTGAGAATTATATTGTATGCAGCCCTCTTGCAGGTCCCGACGGAAGCCGTACGGTATGTGTTTCCAATAATCCGGAGATCGGAACGGGTGAGGTTGTGGTTTTCTCAAGCTGCAGTTATCCCGAAGTCTTGCTGGCTTATTTTGACAGATACTATGATCCTGTGGTTTCCGCACAGATCAATTACGGACCGGTGGGGATCGTGTATGAGGAACAGCGCGATGCGGATGGCATGCTGGTCCAGAAGCCTCTTCCGGAAGGTATGACAGCCGATGAACTGAGACTTCAGAATGCGCCTCTCGGGATCATCAACCTCGGAGAGTACGCATGGAACAATGTTGTTCATATGGAGCCCAGAGCAAAGCTTAGACTTGAGCGCCTGAAACAGAATGCAATATCTTTTATCCCGGAGGGCGTGGTTCCGTGCCCCAATCTTCAGTTCTCACTTGAAGAGCTGAATACACTCGGCAGCTATGAGAGCAATCTGAACGATTATATAAGGACAAACATGATCGGGTGGCTCATGAAGGGCGGTGTTTCCGACCCCGAATGGGACAGCTTTGAAGCAGATCTGCACGGAAAGGTGAAGATCGGTGATATTCAGAAGGTATACCAGGATGCCTATGACAGATACCTGGAAGGAAAATAATGATCAAGAGGAGGAGAAAAGTATGAAAAAAAGAGTGATCGCCTTAATACTTGTTATCGCGATGACGATGGGGCTCGCAGCCTGCTCGGGGAATAAGACGGCAGAGTCCGGAAAAGAAGGAGATGCGGTGCCTGTCATCACAGGAGTAGCAGACAAGGTATTAACCGCAGGCTCTGTGTTTGACGCACTCGAAGGTGTGACCGCAAAGGATGCAAACGGCAAGGATATTACAGACAAGGTAACGGTCGATTCCACACCTGCACTGAATTTCCTTAACGGAAAAGCCACTCCCGAAGCTGCGGGAAGCTACGAACTGGTTTACAGCGTAAAGGCAGAGAACGGGAAAGAGGCTGAAGCTTATGCAACTCTTACCGTTACGAAGAAGACCGGTGAGGCAGAGATCTACAAAGAATTTGATTTCTCGACACGCGAAGTGACTGACAACAGGGGCTGGGAAGCAAGAATAGGCGAAAGTGCCAATGCTGTGGCTGAACTTAAGGACGGTGCCTATGTGATCACTGTTGCAAATCCCGGAAACGGAGACGGCGATGTGCAGCTTGCAAAACCCGGGTTTACACTTAAGAATGCGGATTATAAGATAAAAGTGTGGGCAAAATCAACAAAACCCACTTACGCTCATATCATAGCAAGAGATGAACTGGCTGAGGGCTGGAGTACCTTCGGCGGCGCATATAATCTCGTGATAGGCGAGAATGTTTCTCCTCTGGAGATCGCTTTCAGTGCAACAGAGGGCAGTGCGGAGCTTCTCATCAATCTCGGCAGGATCACTCCCAATCCCGACAATGCAGCGGATACAACACCCGAAGATTTTGTTGTTACGATCGACAAGATCGAACTTTACGAGATCGTAGGTGAGGAACATCCCGTACCGGTTTATACAGCAGATCTTTCGGCAGCCGGAACTGTAGCGGTAAGCGCAGGAGACGGTGCGGAAGCCTCATTAACAAACGAAGACGGCAAAGCAGTCGTAACTATAGGCAAATACCCGACAGAGGGCGGAGTCTGGAGTATCAAGGCAGATATCGCGCTTCCCGGTATTTCCATCGTAAAGGGCGAGAAATACTACTACTCTTTTAAACTCAATGCCGGGAACGGTCAGGTCGGAGAAGCACTCGTAGAGAGCAATGAAAGAAGCTGGGAGTGCAGAGCGAACTTTAACGGACTTAACGCAGCTGCGGGAGAAGACATAACGGTTGAAGCCACATTTGCCGCTGAGGCAGATGTAAGCGATCCTGTGATCCGCCTTCAGATCGGTAATGCACCCGACGGTGTATCTGAAAACGTCCTTACCATCAGCGATCTTGTTTTCGGTAAAATGGAAGGCGATAAGGAAACAAAGAAAACGATCGACGCGTTTACGGCACTCGGACGTATAAGCGGCAACGGGGAAGATACCGATATCCCTTGGGAAACCTTCAACGGTACGGATGAAGACAACGAGAGAGGCGTCGGTACGATCTGGATGAAGGACGGAAGCCTGTTCTACCGCATCGACGATGCCGGAACAGTTGACTGGCACAACAAGCTGATCTGCGGCTTTAACGGTAATCCGCTCACTCTTGAGTCTGACAGCTATTATACCGTGGAAGTGACCGCAAAGGCAGATAAAAACGTATCCTGCGGAGTGTTCCTGAACCCGATGGGTGGATGGGATCCGAGATTTGCCGAAGGTATGGACATCACCACGGAATATCAGACCTTCTCGTTCAGCACCAAGGATACATTTATCACGGATATGGCATTTGAACTTTTATTCCAGTTTGGCTCCGAAGCAACGGCAGCGCTTGGAAATGTCACCGTTGAATTTAAGGATGTAAAGATCATCAGGACCAAAGCACTTAACTGAGTTTATTATGCGGGGCAGCATAAAACACTGCTGTCCCGCGTTTTCGGAGGATACTATGAAACACAGGACCGGCACTGTATATAAGATTTGCTGTTCGCTTTTTATGCTTTTGACCCTTGTCATGTTTACGGGGTGCGGGAACGACGTGGAAACAGTTCCGGAGCCTGATCCTTCCGGCAAAGATTTTTCTGAGTACAAGACTCCGGGAAGCATGGAAAAGGCTTATGATTACAGCTTCTTTTTCCTTCCCGGGCAGGACAAAAAGGGACAGGCCTACGTGGGAGATACGATGCCTTATTATGAAGATGGGAAGTATTACATCTATTATCTCAAGGACGGAGGGGATTCCTATAATCACTCCGTGTATCTGGCGGTGACCGAGGATTTTGTGTCATATACGGAATACCCGGAGCCTGTTCTCGAGTCTGACAGGGGCGGCGGCCAGGATGCCTGGATCGGCACCGGATCCGTGATAAAAGTAAACGGTGAATACCTGTTTTTCTATACAGGACATGCGGCCTCAGATCACTTTGAATACAAAGAAGTTATAATGCTTGCAAAGGGCAGCACGCCTTATAAATTTGAAAAAGTGGAAGACTACCGCATTACTCCGCCGGATTCTCTCGGACAGAAGCGTGATTTCAGGGATCCCGAGGCGCAATACGACGAGACCACGGGGAAGATCATCCTTACCGTGACGGCGGCGCAGGGTGGATTAGCAAGGATCCTCAAATTTACAACCGATGCGGACGGTTCGAATGCCCGATACGACGGGATCATTTTCACCGATCCGGCCGGGAAATTCTGGAATCTTGAGTGCAGCGACACCTTCAGTATCGGCGGAAAGCATTATATTACCTATTCGGCACAGGATGATACTCTCTGGTATGCAGTTTCGGATACGCCTTACGGTCCGTATTCAGGGGCATCAAGACTGGATGGGAAATTGTTTTATGCCGCAAAACATGTAAAGGGCTCGTCAGGAGACTACATGATCGGATGGGCCAGAAGAAGTGAATCGCAGTCTTCCACGCAGGATGTTTCCGCATGGGCCGGAAATCTGGCGGTTCAAAGGATCGAAGCCGGGGAAGACGGAAGCCTGTATCTGGTGCCGGCAGAGAATATCGAAGCAGGCTTTGTAAAAGAATGCACTGTCTATCCGGAGAAAGGGCAGGTAACGATCGAGGCAGGTTCAGCCTTTTCATACACTGAGTGTTTTACCGCATATGAAAGGTTTATGCTCAAAGGCGATATGACTTTTACCGGCGCCGGCGATTTCGGTCTCGCCTTTGATTTTAACGGTAAAAAGGACAAGTACAAGCTGATAGATTTCTGTCCGAAGGAGAACCGGCTGAAACTCATGTTCAATGAGGGCATGACGCCGATCACCGAAACGGAGCTCGAGCTCGAACCCGGAGTGACATACCCGTTCACATATATACAGGAGGGTTCGGTCGGCATTATCTACATCGGAGACAAGGCAGCGCTTACCGTACGGCTTTACGGTGTCAGCGGGAAGGCGATCAGCCTTTATGCAGCAAATAATACGGTTGTTTTCAGCAACCTTCATGAGTTTATAAAATAAAATCGCGAAGCAATTCGCGGGTTTTGACAAAATAAGTTATACGGAGATCGGAAAATGATCGAATACAGTCTTGAAAAAGCAAGAAAATATGAAGAAGAGCAGGAAAAGAAGATTCCCGGCGGGGACAGACCTGTTTTTCATTTCACACCCCGGGTGGGCTGGACGAATGACCCCAACGGTTTTTCCTACTATGGCGGAAAGTACCACCTCTTTTACCAGTACAATCCCTATGATGTTGTGTGGAATTCGATGCACTGGGGGCACGCTGTGAGCAGCGATCTGCTCCGGTGGGAATATCTGCCTGCGGCACTCGCTCCGGACCGGGAGTATGATTCTTTCGGCTGCTTTTCCGGAAGTGCGGTTGAGACGGATTCCGGGGAGCATCTGCTCATGTACACCGGAGTCCGCAAGGATGAACAGGGAAGAGAATTTCAGGTTCAGTGTGTGGCAACGGGTGACGGGGAAAACTACAGCAAATACAGCTGCAATCCCGTGATTGACGTCGAGAGTCTGCCCGAAGGCTTTGATCCGGCCAATTTCCGGGATCCGAAGATCTGGCGCACAGAGGACGGCGGATATCGCTGTATAGCCGCAGCCAAGGACAGCGCAGGGCTCGGAGTACTGCTTCTGTTCTCAAGTGAAGACGGATTCAAGTGGAAATATGAAGGTATCCCCGTGCGCAATGACGGCAGCTTCGGCAGGATGTGGGAATGTCCTGACTTCTTCTTCCTGGACGGAAAGGCTGTGATCCTCGTCAGCCCGCAGGACATGAGACCCCGGGGGAATGAGTTCTTTAACGGAAACGGAACGCTTTGCAGGATCGGAACTTTCTGCGAAGAAGAGAAGCGCTTCATCCCGGAGGCCGATCAGGCAATAGACGTCGGTATAGACTTTTATGCTCCGCAGACTCTCCTTGCACCAGACGGCAGGAGGATCATGATCGCCTGGATGCAGAACTGGGATACCTGCAGCAGCCTCGGATATACACCGCATGACTGGTTTGGGCAGATGTGCATTCCGAGAGAGCTTTTCATCAGGGAAGGCAGATTATACCAGCGACCCGTGAAGGAATTTGAAGCACTGCGCGGTGAAAAAGCGGCTTATAAAAATGTGATCGTCGGCGGGAAAGGTCAGAACTCAGCCGTACGGGAAAGCGCGATCAGGCTCGAAGGGATCGCAGGCAGATGCGCGGATATAGAACTTGAACTGTATCCCGCGGAAGGGAAAGAGCCCTGCCACGTATTTGAAATGAGCTTTGCGGAAGATCAGACCCATCGTTCTGTGCTGCGGTACAGACCGTTTGAGAACCTTCTCGAAACGGACCGCAGAGAATCGGGATCACGAAGGGGACATCTGCAGCAAAGAAGCTGCAAAGTGGCAGACAGAGGCGGCCGGATCAGTCTTCGCATCATTCTCGACAGATACAGTGCGGAAGTGTTTGTAAACGGCGGTGAGCAGGTCATGACTACAGCTATCCTTACAGATCAGACCGCGACAGGTATAAGTTTTAGTGCTATCGGATGCGCTGCGATGGATATCGTAAAGTACGATATCAAACAGGCGTAATGAGCAGGCGGAAGACCTGATGCTTGAGAGCGGGAAAGTAAAGATCGCAGGCAGGGCCGGTGATATACGGTCTGACCTGATCGTGAGTCGGAAGCCTGTGTGCAGGACGGAGGAAAACTGTGAAAAAAACAGACGTGACGGCACTCGGAGAGGTGCTTATAGATTTTACCGAAAATGGGATCGATGGTGCGGGGAACCCTGTACTTACGGCCAACCCGGGCGGGGCACCCGGGAATGTGCTTGCCATGCTTGCAAAGCTCGGGAGAAAATGCTCCTTTATCGGCAAGGTCGGAAGGGATGATTTCGGGGATTTTCTCGCAGAGACACTGGAGAACGCCGGAATAGATATAGCCGGGCTTGCAAGGGACCGGAAGGTCCATACGACCCTCGCTTTTGTTCATACGCATGAGGGCGGAGAGAGGAGTTTTTCGTTTTACCGTGATCCGGGAGCGGATATGATGCTGACCGGTGAAGAAGTAGATGAAAGCCTGATAGAAAACAGCAGGATCTTCCATTTCGGAACGCTGTCACTTACGGATGAACCCTGCCGGAGTGCAACCGTAAAGGCTGTTGCAGCCGCAAAAAGGGCGGGGATACCGGTCTCATTTGACCCGAATCTTCGCGAAAATCTCTGGGAGAGTCTTGATCTTGCGAAAAAACAGATCTCTTGGGGGCTGGACCGGTGCGATATCCTGAAGATTTCGGACAATGAGCTTGAATTCATGACGGGCGAGTCAGATTTTGACAAAGGCGCCGGGATCCTGCTTAAACAGCATCCGGGCATAAGCTTTATGTCGCTTACCGCAGGAGAGCAGGGCAGTATAGCCTATTATCGCGGAAGACGCATATATGTGCCCGCTGTCGAAGTTAAGAATCCCATGGAAAAGACCGGCGCCGGTGATACTTTTTGTGCATGTGTACTGAACGGGATCCTGGACCTGGGACTTGACGGCCTGTCCGACGATTCTGTCAGAGAGATCCTGCGTTTCGCAAATGCCGCAGCTTCTGTGGTGATCTGCAGAAAGGGCGCTTTGAAGTCTATGCCCGAGAGGCAGGAGATAGAACGCTTACTCGATCATTGATCTTTTGGGATGCCTTCCCGATAGTCGGGAATCCCGAGGATCGCGGCAGCTTCCGCGAAGTATTTTTCATCGATGTACGGCCACTGCACAGGTTCTCCCGCCGCTTTTCCTGGAGAGCCCGTGCTTTACCGACGAGTTCAGGCGTATAGTCTATACCTGTTTTTAAGATATATACGTTTGACTACAAACCATTTTCCTTTCTCCATCAGACCCTTCTCATAGATCGCGCCAATCTGCTTTGTCATAATCAAAACCTTTCATGTTAAATCATTTTACAGGGAAATCAGCCCGTTCAGAAGAGCGGTTTTTCGGGATTATTCGATGTCATAATGATACACCTTTGAATAATCCGG
>JAILIQ010000221.1 GCA_024695205.1 Lachnospiraceae bacterium | reverse complement strand
ATACATAAGATCGGAAATGACAGGGAGCGCACCGATCGCATGTATGAGCTGCTTGAGCTTGTCGGATTATCAAAAGAGCATGCACTCAGATTCCCTTATGAATTCTCGGGCGGGCAAAGACAGCGTGTCGGGATAGCAAGGGCGCTTGCGGTAAATCCCGAGTTCATCGTCTGCGATGAGCCGATATCCGCGCTTGATGTATCAATACAGGCCCAGATCATCAACCTGCTTAAGGAATTACAGCAGAAACTCGGACTTACACTGTTGTTTATCGCCCATGACCTGTCGATCGTCAGATATGTTTCGGACAGAGTCGGAGTAATGTATCTTGGGTCGCTTGTCGAAGTCGCCGAGGCGGAAGAGCTCTATCTGAATCCGATACATCCCTACACAAGAGGCCTGCTCTCTGCGATACCGGTCCCGGATCCGCACGCCGAGCAGTCAAGAGTCAGAAAGCTGCTTGAAGGCGATGTACCGAGCCCGATAGATATCCCGGTAGGATGCAAATTTGCGGGAAGATGCCCTTATGCCAATACCAAAAAGGAAGAAGGAGTACCTAAGCTTACAAGGATAGGCCGGACAGATCATGAGGTGGCATGCTTCTGTATAAAGGAATTGCTCGGAACCATGGATGAAGCCAATTTCTGACAGTCTGCGGATGGAGGATTAGTTAAGTATGGCAAAGAAAACATACGAAAGGCTTGCCGCGATCAGCTACTCAAGAACGAGCGGCAGCCCCGAAGAGAGAAAAGCATTGAAATATCTTGCCGGAGAGATAAAAAAGACCGGTTTTGATCCTGTCATCGAGGAGTTTACATATACAAGAAAGGTTCCCAAGGAAGCATTTCTGGCAGTTGTAAATGATGACGGCAGCGAAACGGTATTTACCGTTACAGGCGTGATCGACAGTGCATCAACGGGTGCAAAAGGCAAAACTGCCGGATTCTATTATCTCAGGTCGTTCGATGAGGTAAGCTTAAGCCGTATCAGAGACAAATTCGTTCTGATACATGACAGGCTTTCTCCAGAAGAGTATGACAGACTGAAAAAAGCAGGAATCGCAGGCTATGTGACCACGAGCGGCACGATCCGCGATACATACGAAAACAGCGATCTTGAAACGGTACGCTTCCGTGAGAATCTGAAGGACTACGGGGCGGTTCCCGCATTTACGATCAGGATGATAGAAGCGGTTGAGCTGCTTAAGCTGCGGCCCGAAAAAGTCAGATTTAAGCTGACTCTTAAGGAAGAAACCGTAAAGTCCGCGAATCTGGTCGTTACGGTCGAAGGAAGTGATCTTAAAGATGAGATACTTACGGTAGGCGCCCATTATGACAGCGTGCCTTTTTCACTCGGATCATGGGATAACGGAGCCGGTGCGGTCGAAGTTGTATCACTTCTTGAGTATCTGAAGAAGCATCCTGTCAGACGTACGATAAAGGCTGTACTCTTTGGATCGGAAGAAACGGGGCTGAGAGGCTCGAGAGCCTATACGGATGCGCATCCCGATCTGAACGAAAAGACAAAGGCGATGATCAATATCGATGTCGGAGGAAGCATACTCGGAAAAGAACTGATCTTTTTGGCGGCTGGCGATGAGACCGAAAGCTGGATCCGCGGTCTTCTCAAGGAAGCAGGCTATGAAGCGGTTACCGTGAAAAAGCTCATGAGCAGCGACTCGGCGAATTTTAACGATGTCGGGATACCGAGCATCAGCCTCGGACAGGGAGCGCCAAGAGGCGGCGGGTACATGCATACAAGATATGACAATATGGATCTTATAGATGAGAATGTACTTGAAAGAGAGGCCGGATTCCTTAAATATCTGACACAGAGACTGGCTGATTCGGAGGTATTTCCGATACCACGCTTCATTCCGGAACAGTTAAGGAAAGAGATCATAAGCTATTTCGGGAAAAACCTGAGCAGGATAGCGTCGCTTCCGGCAGCACAGGAAGAAAAGCCGCTTCCGTTCCGTTTTTGACCGATAATGATAATACAAAGAAGCGATAAGAGCCGGGAAAGGGAATTTACAAGATGAGCATTACATTTACCGAAGATATCGGGAAGGTGGACAGGGATGAGCTGAATGCACTGTACGGCGTAAAAAGCGGAGCATACGAACTGTTTGAAAACAGTTTTATTGCAGTGGTGGCGATCGGGGAAAAGGTTGCCGGTGCGGTAAGAGTGTTGAGTGAAGGGGTTGAAACAGCACTGCTTACAGACCTTCGCGTTGCGGAAGGGTATGACGACACGCTTAAGGAGGCCCTTGTACATGAAGCGGAGAAGAAGCTTGCAGGCAGAAGAGTCATGGTATTCGGGTCGCGTGATGATCTCGGACTGTTCGAAGAGCTCGGTTACGGAAGGTGCAAGAACGCCTGGACATATTACAGGAGCGGTATGAGCGAATCCGATTTTCTGCCGGCCGGATACAGGTTTGAAAATGAATTTGCCGCAGCGCGAGAGAAAGAGGCGTCGGCGGTTCAGGCAGGGCAGCAGACATCGGACCTGCAGACAGTAAACCGGCAGACATCGGACCGGAACGGTATAAGTATAGAATATCGTGTGGGGTATGAAAATACGACCTTTGAGGACATCAACACGGTGCTTACAAAGGCCTTCGGCGGAAGACCGCACGATGTAAACAGGACAAAGGCGGCATTTTCAAACAGCAGTTATTCGGTTACGGCCTATGACGGCAAAAAGCTTGTCGGGGTAGCAAGGGCTGTTGCGGACGCCGGAAGTCCTGAACATGAGAGGGGCTATGCAACGATACTCAATGTTGCGGTAGATCCCGGGTATCAGGGACTTTCGATCGGGAAAAATCTTGTACTGAAGCTTTCCGGAATCATAGATACGCGTGTGATCGTACTGAACACACATCCCGGCGCGGTAGGGTTCTACAACAAACTGAAGGAGTACAGGCGAAACAAGTACGTATTCGAGAAGTTCCTGAAGCATGCAGAAGCGGACATTCCTGCACCGGACAGGAACAGCGCTAAGGAAACCGATGCAAAATCAAAAGCAGGCGAAAAGAAAGCGCCGGACTGGGCCGGAGCCATGTTTACCCCGAAAGGGTACAGATACCCGGATGAATATTGAGAACAGAGAGGATAACAGCTATGAA
Organism: Lachnospiraceae bacterium; assembly: GCA_024695205.1. Classification (GTDB taxonomy): domain Bacteria; phylum Bacillota; class Clostridia; order Lachnospirales; family Lachnospiraceae; genus RUG11977. The sequence goes on along the minus strand of JAILIQ010000221.1, from coordinate 2,463 downwards.
TTTTGAGACACTCTGTCTGCATGCGGACAATAATATCAGCGATGAGTGGGGAACGCTCTCGATGCCGATCTGCCAGTCCGCTACTTTTGTACACAAGGGAGTTGACGTGCCTTCCGAATACAGTTATTCAAGATTGTCGAACCCTACACGCAGACATCTCGAAAATACGGTTGCGGCGCTTGAAGGCGGGTATGCGGCATATGCATTTTCGACAGGGATGACGGCCATTACGGTAGCGATGATGCTGTTCGAGCCCGGGACACATGTCATAGCAACCGATGACCTGTACGGCGGAGCACTCAGATTATTCAGAAATGTCTGTAACAGAAACGGTATAGAATTCGATTTTACGGACACTTCGGATCCTGAGGAGGTTGAGAAAAGGATCAGGCCCAATACCCGGCTGATCTATATAGAGAGTCCGTCCAACCCGCTTATGCAGGTTACCGATATACAGCGGGTCTGTAATATCGCGCATGCAAACGGGGCTTATGTATTTGTTGACAATACATTTCTGACCCCGTATTACCAGAGGCCGTTTGAGCTGGGAGCGGATATCGTGCTGCATTCCGGGACAAAATATCTCGGAGGGCACAATGACGCACTCGCGGGTTTTGTTGTATGCGCGACGAAGGAACTTGCGGAAAGAGTACTTTATTATTCAAAGACCATAGGCGGGCAGCTGGCGCCCTTTGATTCATTTCTGATAGAAAGAGGTATAAAAACGCTTCCGATCCGTATGGACAGGATCAGTGAAAATGCCCTGAAGATAGCGAAATATCTGAAAACCGAGCCGAAGATCAAAAAAGTATACTATGTGGGCCTTGAAGACTCGAAGGGCTTCGGGATCATGAAAAAACAGTCGCGCGGCTTCGGAGGCATGATATCAGTCGAAGTTGAATCCGCAGAACTTGCGCGCCGGATACTTGCGCAGATAAGGATATTCAGGTATGCTGAATCCTTGGGAGGCGTTGATTCGCTGATCACTTATCCGATGCTGCAGACACACGCGGATGTCCCGAAGGAGGAGCGTGATGCGAGGGGTATCAACGACAGGTTCTTAAGGATATCTGTCGGGATCGAAAATGCGGACGATCTGATCGATGATCTGAAGCAGGCAATAAACGGAAACGGCTGATCTTTGACATGCGGCGGATCACCCGGAATTCCATGATGAAAACGGAGCAGGGTATGGGAAAATATGATTTTGATGAGATAATCGAACGGAAAAAAACGAATTCACTTAAATATGATTTTGCCGTACAGCGGGGAATGCCTGAAGATATCCTGCCGTTATGGGTCGCGGATATGGATTTCAGAACTCCGCGCGAGGTGACAGAAGCACTTGTAAAGAAGGCTGAGCATGGCATTTTCGGGTATTCGGAACCGTTTGACGATTATTTTGAAGCTATCGAAAAATGGTTTACCGGACATTTTCACTGGACGCCCGAGAAGAACAGGCTGGTGCTCTCATGCAGCGTAGTATTTTCGATCTGTAATTTTATAGAGGCTCTGACCCGGGAAGGGGATGCTGTCATCATAAACAGCCCGGTCTACTATCCATTCGGAGAGGCGGTCACGGATAACCGCAGAAAGCTTGTCAGCAGCGATCTTGTTTACAGTGACGGGAAGTATCACATTGATTTTGAGGATCTTGAGCGCAAGATCGTTGAAAATGACGTAAAACTCTATATTTTATGCAATCCGCACAACCCCGTCGGCAGGGTGTGGAGAAGGGATGAGCTTGAAAAGATATCCGAAATCTGCCTGAAGCATAATGTTTTTGTAGTATCGGATGAGATCCATGCGGATTTCATTTACAAGGGCTATAAATTCGTTTCGTATGCTTCGCTCGGAAAAGAGGCTCTTTCAAATGCCGCGATCTGCACTTCTCCTTCAAAAACCTTTAATCTTGCGGGATTGCATAATGCCAATACATATATTTACGATGATGAAGTTCGAGAAAAGTTCATAAAAGTCCAGAACAAAAAAGGATATTCCCAGTCGAACATAATGGGGATCGTGGCCTGCAAAAGCGCTTACGAATACGGCGGAGAATGGCATAAGGAGCTGATGGGATATCTTGAGGAAAACCTTTCGCTTGTAAGGTGCTTTCTTGCACAGCATATTCCGAAGATCAGGCTGGTCGAGCCCGAAGGAACATATCTGATCTGGCTGGACTGCAGCGGGCTGGGGCTTTCGGATACGGAACTGAACAGGCTGATAGTTGAAAAAGCAGGACTCTGGCTGGACGCAGGGAGCATGTTCGGAAAGGTCGGGGAACAGTTTGAACGTATCAATATCGCCTGTCCGAGAAGTACTCTCGAGGAAGCGTTAAAAAGACTTAATAAAGCGGTCAGGGAGCTTTGATGAGCGCCCGGGAGGCTGTCCGAAAAACGGCCGGATAAGGGGCTGTCTTCGGTAAAATTCCTCAAAAAACGAGCAGAGCTCATGTTTTTTGAG
>JAILIQ010000188.1 GCA_024695205.1 Lachnospiraceae bacterium | reverse complement strand
GCCATGACCAAAATATAGATATATACGCTCATTTGATCTTCCCTTCCTCTTCTTCCTCGATCTCCTCAACTGTTTTTACCGGGAAAAATACCGCTCCGATCACGGCTGCAAGCACAGTACAGATGATGATCGAAATACCGTCCGAAACATTTTTGAGAAAGGGTACATATCTGAATAAGCAGCTTAAGAATATCGCCAGTATCGAGATAAGCAGAACCGGTCTGGATTTTCTTGCTGCAGGAACAACGATCGCTATAAACATTCCGTAGAGCATCACATTCATAGCCACACTGACTCTTCCCGGAAGAAGATTGCATGCCACTATGCCAAGCAGTGTTCCGCCTGTCCAGCCGACTATGGGAAGGCTCTGAAGTCCTATCATGTATCTGAAAGTCAGATTTTTCTGATGATTCATCGCAACCGCAAATATCTCGTCCGTATTTCCGAATGCGATGATCAGCTTCTGCCAGAATTTGACATTCTCATCGAGCTTCTGGGACAGGCTCAGGCTCATAAGCGAATATCTCAGATTGATGATCAGCTGGGTCAGTATCATTTCCATGATCGTCCCCGAAACCGCGATTATCCTTACTCCCGCAAACTCGCCTGCACTGGTCAGGTTTGTAAGGCTCATTACCGTTCCTTCCGCCGCGGTGATCTCGGCAGAAACCATAGTGATCCCAAGGCTGAAGCTTACCGCAAAATAACCTAGTGCGATGGGAATACCGTCCTTTACACCGTTTTTAAATTCACTGCTCACTTGTTTTTCCTCGTAGTTTCTGAATATCGACCTAATGATAGCACATCCGTAACCCTATTTACAACCATAAAAAAATGAGTATAATTTACTATGATTTATGTACGTATATCCGAAATTCCGGTCATCGTCCACAGCGGGGTAAACTGCAGCACAATGCGGATAAACAGATAAGTAGGAGTCATTTTATGGAAGATTCAAATAAAAGGTTAGCAACAGATCTTATCAGGATCCTCGGTCTGCCGGAACATACGGACCCTGGGCGGATCCTGAAACGTTGCAGGTTTAACTCCAAAGGATACTTAAGCCGCCTGTATCTAAACGGCTTAAACCTGAAAGGGAACATCGATCTGAGCGAATTTACAAAACATCTGACGGCACTGGATTCAAGAAACAACCCGGATCTTATCGAGATCAGGATAAGCTCCTTAAGTGAACTCGGATTCCTGCTTGGATTTGATTCGGAATATTTCTATTCCGATGCACTGAAGACCGATAAGGGTCAGACGATCCTGGTCATGGAAGCAGGTCATGACTCGGATGAAAGTCCCTTCGCCAAGTACTTTAACGGTGATGAAACCTCTCCGGATGCCGCTTCACCTTCAAATGACGGGATATCATCCGATATGACCGGATCCGCCGGCCGCAGGTCCTCTGACATTTCCTGCGATGCCGTCGACTCAGACCGCAGGGCTTTAGCCGCCGCAAATGAAATAGAAAAGAACCTGCTCTGCAACGCGATCATCGGAAGAGAGATAACGGCAGCTCTGCAGCATAATCTTGACCGCACCAACATAGGTATGTTCAATAAAGGATTATTACAACTGCAGAATCTTGCCGGGCAGCTTGAACGTATCAGAAGCATTAAGCAGTTGATAGAGACCGTCCGGCTCAGGCTTAAAGACACATCGGAGGAAACCATAAAAAAAGCCTGCTGTGAAACAGCCGACAGTATCTGGGCAAAACCCAGGAACGGTGTTGTGCTTGCCGATTATCTTGTGCGATCCATGGACGATCTGAAGGTCAATTCAAAGAACTTCGGTCCTGACGGTGTTGTTACCCTCAAATATGCCGGTCAGAAAGGTCCTGAACTGTTTGCGAAAATAAGAAATGTAGTACGTGACGAGTATATCACCGGTGCGGTTTACGGTGAGAGCAACCTTCGTCTGAGTATCAGAAAGTATTCACAACTTGCGGAAGAATTAAAGGAAAGTATAGAAAAACAATGACCAGTTATTTTATTTTGAATTTCATGCCTCTCATGATCCTGCTCACATTATGGGCCATGATGTATGTAAACAAGGATGTAAAGATACCTGCCGCCAATTATTTTTCGGCAAGTATAATTATCATGCTCATTTTAACGATCATCTCAACGTTCAATATATACAATGATATCAGCGGGATGACTGCTGCCCAGACCGCGCGTACGATAAAGCTTCATCTCATATCCAGCACTGTCAGCTATATCCTGAGACCCTGTCTGATCCTTATGGAGGTACTGATCATATGTAATAACAGCAAATATAAATTCCTCTATACAATACCTGCTGTGATCAATGCGGTCATTTTCTCCACTGCTTTGTTCGGCAGCGAAATAGCTTTCCATATAGGTGATGACAATCACTGGTACAGCGGTCCTCTTCGTCCCTCAGCCTATATCTCACAGCTGGTATACCTTGTCATACTGTTCTTTATATCTGTTAATTCCTTCCGTCAGAAGAACAAAAGAAAAAGTATCGTCCTTGTACTGATGTTCGTTCAGGCGGTCCTGGTCTCGCTCCTTGAATACAACGCTGTTGAGCCCAGTTATACTGATTCTGTAACCGCTCTGTGCATGCTTGAGTATTACATCTATCTTTCAACGGTATACCGTCAGGAACTCAATGACAGGCTTGATAAATATGTCGATGAAATAGAAGCGGCCGGCTTCAGACTCAGGCGTCTTACGACCGAGGTCATTGCTGCATTTGCCAACTCGATCGATGCGAAAGACAAATATACCCACGGTCATTCTTCAAGAGTTGCCGAGTATGCCCGTAAGCTTGCTGAAATGAACGGAAAAGGCGAGGACCAGTGTGATGAGGTCTACTATGCCGGATTATTGCATGATATCGGAAAAATAGGCATTCCCGAAAGTATTATTACAAAGGAAGGCCGTCTTACAACCGAAGAATACGACATGATCAAACAGCATCCCACCCTCGGAGCACAGATACTCGGCAATATCAGTGAATTCCCGTATCTGAGCATCGGTGCGCTGTATCATCATGAACGTTATGACGGAAGGGGTTACCCCGAAGGTCTCAAGGGTACCGATATCCCCGAGACCGCAAGGATCATCTCTGTCGCCGATGCATATGACGCAATGACTTCAAGAAGAAGCTATCGCGATCCCATACCTCAGCAGAAGGTACGCGAGGAGATCGTAAAAGGCACCGGAACACAGTTTGACCCCGAATATGCTCGTCTCATGCTACATCTCATAGATGACGATCTTGAATATGAGATGAGCGAACATGCGGAAAGCACCGGGCTTACGGAATTAAACGAAATGATCATTGACGGATACAGGACTTCCGTGACCGACGGCATTCTCATAAATACATTTATGACGACCATATCCTTCTCGCTGATGTCGGACGAAGAAGCTACCGGTATTTCCCCGACTCCTTCTATCATTCTGTTTGATTCGCTGGACGGAAAAGTACATACGGACGAAAAGGAGATCGCGGATCTCAATTATTTCGAATACGGCGAGCTCATGTATGACATGACTGTCAATGTCGAAGGCGCCAGAACGATCCAGTCCCGTATCAGAAATGAAAATTCAGGCAGAGTCAGCAAGAACGGCGACTATGTTATCGAAGCCGTCAGGATCAGGGATCATGCGCTTCTCCGCATCTTTGGCCAGTCGATGAATGCGGAGATCATCATTGCCCTGCCCGACAACACGAGATTCATGTATATAGGCTTTACCGGCGATCACTGCTGTTTCAGGGATTTCGATATAGTCAAGTCGGAGGTTGAATCCCCGGAAGGTTATATTCCGCGAATAGCCGAAGAAATAAGCTTTATCAAAGGTCCTTCGGGTGATATTCCCAATGTTCAGATAGACGGTTATCGTACGGCGCATTCCGAAGGAATCCCCGTAAGAGACGGCCTGAAATTCACATTCCATTCAAAATGCCTGCCTACCGCAAGACTTGTCTGGCATTGTCCGTTTATAGACCTGTTCGGATCAGATACGGGAGTCGTCAACGACTACTCATACCGTGATCTGGCATTTATGCGTTTTGACGGTGAATTCTGGGAATGCGACCCGAACTGTTCCGCACGGCTGAATGTTATAAAAACAGCTAAATTCCAGGGTTGGGATGCATGGAAGAAATTCAATCAGGACGGTTTTGATACCGAAGTCCTGTTCAGGGTTGACGATAACAAGATCACGGTCATCACCGAGAATGCAGGTATTTCGATACGTAACACCGCTATAATTGCCGAAGTCGATAAAACAGTCTATGCAGCCATTACAGGAGATCAGGTGGCCATAACAAATATCCGCATAAGCTGATCCCGGCACCGCCTGACAGCCATACCCGGACTCATTCAGTGAGATACGAGAATTTCCTCAAGCCATTCTCCTATCGTGCTCCTTGCTCCGGTTATATCGTCGCAGTAGATGCTTAATCCCTCGATAACATCTGCGCCCGCAGCCATCTTCTTTATGTCCTTCGTGCTTGAGCCGAAGCCTGCCGAGCCCTGTGATGCAAGCAGATAAAGAGTCTTGCCCGTGAAATCATTGTTTTCAAGGAATGTCGCTACCGGCATGGGCACAGTTCCCCACCAGATCGGGTATACCAGTATTATCCGGTCATAGCCGGAAATATCAATGTCCTCCACCGCAGGACGTGCATCTTCGCGAAGTTCCTTGCCTGCAACGGATACAGTATCCGCATATGAAGACGGATATTTTTTCCCTGTTACGGTAATCGGTGTGATCGTACA
>JAILIQ010000138.1 GCA_024695205.1 Lachnospiraceae bacterium | reverse complement strand
TCCTATGAGGTACTTGTAAGCCGGGCTGCCGTCTTTTTCGGTGTAGGAGATCTTGGCAAGCTCAACGATCGAGCCCTTGATATAAGGGATCGCGATCTCTTCGGAAATATAGTTGCCGTCCGCTGTATTTACCCTGAAAAGGCGGCTGTTAAGAGTATAGTAAAGCTCATCGCCGTCAACAAGGAACTTAAGACGGTTTCCGGTGATACCTTTGACTGTGGGTATCTCGGTAACGGAGGTAAAATCATCATCTATGACGAAAAGTCCCTGAGTACGGTCATAGAGGATCTTTCCGTCATTGGTCTTATTGATATACAAAACGTTGGTACCCAGATTCATTACGGAAAACGTTGTTCCGTCAAAACGCATGATACCTCTGGCATATCCGAGGACCAGAAAATCGTCAAAACTGCGCATTGAACGGATGGAGTCCGTCAGCTCAAGATCCGGCGAATCAATAAGAGTTCCGTAATGGCTGCCGATATATCCGGCATCATAGATCACTACTTTTTCGGATACCGGGTCATATTCCACAAGTCCGATGGGGGAAACGGCAAAATAGACCTTGTTCCTGAATATCTCGACGTCTTTCGGGGCATATGTAAATGAGAAGTTGCTGTCTCCGTTTGCCTTGCCTTCCTGCGTTCTGGCTTCGGCATATGCATCGATGGTCTCCATGATGATATTATCGGGCAGGATGATATTGTTTTTCAAGTCATACCTGTAGATCTTCGTGGCTGCGATGATGTACAGGATATCGCCGTATTTCTCGACGGCATAGACATTTCTGTCAAAAGCGGGAGGAGCGTTAAGCGATTGCCATACCGGATCGTCATAGAGCAGCTCCGACAGAGCGTTCTTCGTGATGAGCGAAACGCCCGAAGCACCGATGTAATGCGAGGCGATCCAGAGATTTCCCTCATAGTCGATCATCAGATCCACAAGCTGACTCTTGTTGTCAAGATCGCCGGCGAGGCTGATCTTAGGCTCGGGTGTGCTCAGATCTATACAGTAGAAGCCGGTTTTTTCGCAGGCTACAAACAGAAGTCCGTCCTTTTCGGAATAGAGCATCTTATTGACCTGATCGGGAACAATAAGATCATCGAGTGCGGTCTTCTTTTCCATGTCGTATCTGTGAATGATACCCGTGGATTCTGCCATGTACAGTATGGAATCATAGGAATAGATCTCAAGAAGTCGTGGATCTAAAAGGATCTCGTTGCCATTTTTATCAAAGACACCTTCATCCATCTGATAGAAATAATTGTCTCCGGGCTGATAGAGCGCGATATCACGTACGGCTTTTCCTTCGGTGCCGGGAATAAAAGATTTTGTTCCTGCGCCGATGTCGAAAATGATCCCGCCGTTGTCCTGGGTGGAAATATACAGCAGGTCCGCATCCTTATCCAGAATGATATCGGTAATGATGCCGATATCCATGACCAAAGGCTCAAAATGACAGTCTTTGTATACATAGATCTGCTCGGATGTGGCAACATACAGAATGCTTCCATCGGGTGCAAGTGCCCGGACATTTATGACAGTATACTCGCGGCCGTCATATTCGAAATTCTTAAATGTGACGAATTCCTTCGAGTCATAGCGTGTCAGGCCGGAATACTGCGCGATCCAGACATAACCGTCCTCTGTCTGGCATATCGCTTCGGCTCCGGAGACTTCGAGATCCAGATGTATCTCGGTCTTATTGCTCATATAGGACGCAGCATAGACTTCCTGTCCGGAGGCAGGAAAAACTGCTGTCAGGATCAGACATGTAAATAATAAAAGCAGGTATCGATTCTTCATTTTATCATTCCATCTCATAGTTTTTATAAGACTTCGGCCCCATTAAACATTTAACTTTATTACTTTATCACAATAAATGCTTCGTGTCAATCGGGCGCAGATAACAGCTCTTGTTGACAAAATCAGCCATATATCATATATTAACGGGTGGGTGCACCTCAACGGCAGCATTCATAAAAGGAGAATGCCATGAATGATTTCTGGAATTATGATGTATGGGGATTTTTGATCCTTGTTTCGGTTCTTTTACTCGCGGTAATATCGGCAAATGCTCTGAAACGCATGATAAAACCGCTCAGAGGATCACTGCTTCCGGCATCCGTGCTCGGAGGAATCATCCTTCTTGTTATTTCGTATATTTACCAGCTTATCACCGGCTCTGAGTTCTTTGATCTGGAGTTTTTCGGCGGAAACGGAAATGCCGCTTTGGAGACCATCACCTATCATTCCCTCGCTCTCGGGTTTATTGCCACGGCATTTAAGACCAGAAATACCGAGATGTCGCGAAAAAGGATGGGAGATATCATCAATACGGGGATCACGACCGTTTCAACCTATCTTCTTCAGGGTGTGCTTGGACTGCTTGTATCTATAATCGCAGCATTTATCGTGCCCGGGTTCTTTAAGGCTTCGGGGCTTCTGCTCCCGTTTGGATACGGACAGGGAACAGGGCAGGCGCTTAATTATGGCGCGATATATGAGAATGATTTTGGATTCGCGGGTGGAAAGGGCTTCGGACTCTCGCTTGCGGCGCTCGGTTTTTTAAGTGCAAGTGCGGGCGGTATAATCTACCTTAATATTCTAAAGCACAAGGGTATAATATCCGGAAGCAGCGCCCAAAACGTATCGATCAGCACCGAGGAGATACAGGGGATCGATGAGATACCGATGCAGGAGAGCATGGATAAGATCACCATACAGTTCGCATTTGTGACATCGGCTTATCTTCTCACTTTCATAGTCATGCGATCCTTAGGTTCGATCCTTCCCGGGCTCAGATCGGTGATCTTCGGTTTCAACTTCCTTCTGGGCGTTTTAATGGCAGTCCTTATAAAGACAGCAATAACAAGGCTTACCCGCAGGCAGATCATTCACAGATCGTATCTTAACAGTTTCCTTATGACGAGGATCAGCAATCTGTTCTTTGACCTTATGGTTGTCGCCGGGATCGCGGCAATAAGGCTACATGTGCTGAAAAACTACTGGGTGATACTGATCATAATGGGAATACTCGGTCTTGCCGCAACCTTTGTCTATAACCGTTTTGTCGCAAATGTACTGTTCCCCGGCTATAAAAGAGAGCAGTTCCTTATGATGTACGGAATGCTGACCGGAACCGCAAGTACCGGCATAATACTTCTGCGCGAACTTGATTACAGCTTTTCCACTCCCGCGGCGGATAACATGGTCTATCAGAATTTCCCCGCGATCGTGATCGGGTTCCCGCTGATGCTCCTTGCGACTATGGCCCCCAACAATCCGGAAACGGTCCTGCTCATAATCGCAGTGTCATTTGTGGTCCTGAATATTATCCTTTTCAGGAAAAAACTGTTTCGAACAAAATCCGGTACTTGACCGCATTAAAAGTCCTGCTGCCGGTGATCTCGTAACGCAGATCGCTGTTCTTTACATGAATTATGAGTCTGTTCCTTTGTACTATGTCCACGGCGGTGATATTCTCTTTGGGAATATCATCGCTGTTTATCGTTATAAGGGAATTGCAGGCCGAAAGAAGGCCTTTTTGTTTTGTAACGATACGGTGATCGTCCGTGAGCCGGCATATCGTGACATTATCCTTAAAAAGACAGCTGTCACCTGCCGACTCGGCCATGTTCTTTAGAAGTTCCTTCTGGGATGTGAACAGTTCGGGGATAGTACGTCCGGTTCCGCTTTCGTCGCTTAAGATCCCGAATTCGTCCATGGAAAGCCGGTATCCGCATTCACAGAGCAGCCTGTCCTTCTTTGAATGCAGCATACCCGTATTTTTACAGGAAGGGCAGACAAACATCAGAGATTCAAGATATTCGGCCCTGACCCTGCTCTTAAATCTTATGGGGTCTGCCTTCTGTTCCTCATATGCGTCGGTATAAAGCCCGTCCCTGATCACGGATAACAGTTCGGCATTATCCATTTTCCTGATCTCGTCGGGAGAGAGGAGCACTGTCTGATGTCCCTGCATGCGGCCCTTCCGGAAGCCGTGTCCCCACCGCGGTGATGTAAGATAACCGCCGCTGAGCCTGTATACCACAAGGGTTGCGCCTGTGGTCTTAACGATCTTTCCTATCGCGCCGGAGATCTCTCCGGTCTTTCCGTCAAAAGAACGGTTTCCTTCCGGAAAGAGCACGACATTTCTCCCTGCTCTTATTCTTTCTATTATCTGCTTTAATGTTCCGACACCGCCCGCTCCTTTATCATGAAGTATGGGTTTTAAGGTTTTAGCCGCAATACGCGAAATGACACCGATCCTTAACATCGTTTCGGTCGCGACATAATCAAGCGGTTCCCTGCTGACACCCGCAAGGAGGAGAAAATCAAGATCCGTATTATGATTGCAGAGGATAAAAAGAGGCCCTTTACCGGAGGGAAGTTCTTCTCCCGTAAACTGAAGCTTCCGGGATACGATGCCGAATGCCGGCTTTTTTATTGTCCGGAAAAACCTGTCATAAAACCTGAAATTCTTCTGCTCCATAGATATTCTGCCCCCCTTAAAAGTGTCGACCGACAATAATAATACTCCGACAATGTTTCAAATACAATAAAAACAAACTAAAAAGCTGATTTTTATTGATGATATTTGTTTTTTGTGGACTATTCAGTCATATCTGTGATATAATAACAGAGACATTGCGAGTTACGCATCAGGTTCGTTTTTTGAAAGGTTAAGCAGTATGAATGAGAACAAACGGTTTGCCAAAGCAACATGGTCTATCATGGAACAGCTTCTTGAAGTGGATAATCTTGAAGAGGCTTTAGCCGGCAGTCTTGATATCATCGTAAAGACATTGAACAGCGAAGCCGGCGCGATCTGGTATCTTGATCCGAAAGCAGACAGGCTTTATCCGCTGTTTCACATAGGTCCTGTTGATATCTCCAATTTCAGCATAGAGAACGGAATCGGTCTTGAAGGCGTTGTCACCAGGACCGGAGAGTCCATAATGGTGACCGATCCCGCCAACGATCCGAGATTTGAGGGAACGGTATTCGAGGATGGCGGACTTGCAACAACGACCATGCTCTGCGTTCCGCTCAATAATCTGCATGATATCATCGGCTGTGTCCAGGTGGTTAACAAAAAGGACGGCTCTGTCTATGACAGCGAGGAGCTTCAGCTCTGTGAGCGTATGGCCAGCCTTGCAGCCATCACTATCGACGAAAAAGGACTGATAATTCCCGAAACCGAGACAAAAGAAGTACTTGCTGCCTTAAAGAACGTTACAAAGGAATTTCCTTCCGGAGACGGAGTTATCAAGGTTCTCAAGGGCATCAACCTTGAGGTATATAAAAATGAATTTGTGGTGGTCCTCGGCGAATCCGGCTGCGGTAAGAGTACAATGATGAATATAATCGGCGGGATGGATTTCCTGACTGATGGAGAACTCATCATTGAAGGCAGGGATTTTTCTCATCCCGATGACGATGCGCTGACCGAGTTTCGCAGAAAATATATAGGCTTCATCTTTCAGGCATATAATCTTATGCCGAATCTCAATGCAGTTGAAAATGTAAGATATGTCGCAGAGCTTGTAGACGATCCGATGGACGCGATGGAAGCCATAGAGATGGTTGGCCTGGGCTCACGTGCCGGCAATTATCCCGGTCAGATGTCCGGAGGCCAGCAGCAGCGCGTTTCCATTGCCAGGGCAATAGCCAAAAAGCCCCGGCTCATCCTGGCCGACGAGCCTACGGCGGCGCTTGATTACACAACAAGTATCGAAGTACTTCATGTTATCGAAGATGTTGTACGCAAATACGGAACCACAGTCATGATGGTAACCCATAACCCGGAAATAGCCAAGATGGCAGACAGGGTCGTAAAGGTCCGTTCGGGCAAGATCGCGAGCATAAAGAAGAATCTTCATCCGCTGCATGCTGAAGAACTGGTTTGGTGATGCCTATGAATAAAACTCAATTCAAAGATGCTCTTAAGAACATACAGAAGCAGAAGGTTTCTTTCTTCTCGATAGTCGTGATCGCCGCAATGGCTGTGGCGGCTTATCTCGGAATGAATTTTGCGTCTCATGCCATTACCGATAACGCGGACAGGTTCTATGATTCCATGAATTTCCGCGATGCGGAAGTGGTTTCAACCCTGCTGCTTACTCCCGAAGATATCGAAGCGCTGAAGGAAACCGACGGAGTCAGTGAAGCCGAGCCTGTATGGCAGAGTACGGGTGTGCTCGTAAAAGGCGGGCAGAGTAAAAAGGCCACAGTGGTATCGCTCACTTACGATATCAATGTTCCGGTGCTTATTTCCGGAAGGATGCCGGAGGCTGCCGACGAATGTCTGGTGGATACGGAGCTGGCGGAACAGCTGTCGATCTCGGACGGCGATGAAGTAAGTATAACATCCGCCGAATATCTAAAGACAGGGCGGTTTAAGGTATGCGGGATCATGATCTGTCCGGACTATGCGGTCAATACTCTCGCAGCTCCCGGCAACAGGGAAGTGATCGTTCCGAAGGAAGCCTTCGACAGGGAAGCGCTCGACGATTGCAGCATGAAAGCCGTCATCAGATTTGAAAAAGAAGACGGCTTAAGCAGATTTTATGATCCGTATTTTAAAAAGACCGGTCCTTTAATGGAGAGGGTTGAAGCTCTCGGAGAGATTCAGTCGGCAAAACGTACGGAATACGTAAGAAAAGAATATGCCGAAGGTATTGCCGACGGAGAGCGGAAGCTTGCGGAAGCGGGAACCGGGCTTGCTGACGCCAGAAAGAAGCTTGATGACGGTTATAAAGAGCTTGCCGACGGAGAAGAAGAGGCCAAAAACGCCGGGGCAGAGCTTGAAGACGGTGCCAAAGAGCTTGAAGAGACATGGACCGAACTTGAGGACGGCAAGAGGCGCCTTATCGACGGAGAGAAAGAATTAAAGGATGCCGAGCTTGAGCTTGCCGATGCCAGAAGCCAACTCGATGACGGCGAAAAAGAACTCGATCAGGCTCAAAGAGAGCTTGCAAGCGGCAGAAAAGAGCTCGACAGAGGCTGGAACGAATATTATGAAAATGCGGCCCTCCTTGAAGATGCGAAGGAGCAGCTTGAAAAAGGCAGGCAGGAGCTTGACGACGGCGAAAAGAAGCTTGCGGATGCAGGTGCAGAGCTTGAAGATGCAAGGAAAACGCTCGATCAGGGCTGGGAAGAGTATGAAAAGAACGAAGAACTGTTAAACGATGCGGGAGAACAGCTCGATGAAGGACGCGCTCAGCTTGAAGAGGGTGACAAAGAGCTTGCCGATGCGAAAGCAGAGCTTGATGCCGGACGTAAGAAGCTTGATGACGGCTGGCAGGAGTATTATTTAAACGAGACCATACTGGCTAATAGCAAGATACAGCTTGACGAAGGAAAGAAGCTTCTCGAAGAGGGAGAGAGAGCTCAATAATGCCGCAGCGACCTTAAGCAGTGCATGGAGCGAGCTTTCCTCGGGTGAAGCACGGTATGCCGCTGCAGGAGAGGAATTAAGATCAGGCCGGCAACAGATCACGGAAGGTGAAGCTGAGCTCGCACAGGCCAGGACCACTCTCGAGGACGGCTATTCCGAGCTGGAAAGTGCCAAAACAACAGTAAGAGGTACTATCAGAACTCCTTTGGAGGATTTTTTCGGCGCAGACATCATTGACCGGATAAACTGGGCCGGGGATGATACAAGTATTGATCCCGATGACCCGGAAGCAACGGCAACACTTCTTCCTATCACTCAGGATATCATCATAGATCTGAACAAATCCCTTGCAGGCAACGCTGCGGATATCATCAATCTGCTGTTGCTCAGCAGAGTGACGGAAGAAGAGCTCATAGAGGCTGTTGAAATAACACACGGGGTCATTCAGCTTTTGCCCGAAGAGACTCCGACAGGTGCGATCATGCGTATGCTTGAAGAAGAGTATGCCGCCTACAACGACCAGTATGAGCTTCTTGCTTCTTCAGCGCGTACATGGGACACAGGACATGCTGATTATATTGACGGCGTCGAAAGGATCGAAACGGCTAAAACCGAATATGCCGAGGGTCTCAGTGAATACAATGCCGCAAGGACTACGCTCGATAACGGATGGAGTTCCTATAACAGCGGATCCGCGCAGTATTCCGCAGGTTATTCCGAATACAATGCCAAAAAGAGTGAATATGAAGAAGGACTTGCCAAATATAATGACGGCGTGAAAAAGCTTGCCGAAGGATTTGAAGAGCTTAAAAAAGGCGAGCTGGAATACAAGGATGGTCTTGCCGAATATGAGAAAGGATCCGAAAAGCTTGAAGAAGCAAGAAAGCTGTTTAATGAAAAGTATGAAGAATACAGTAATGGTCTGAAGGAACTTTCAAAAGGCCTGAAGCTTCTTGAGGACGGCGAAAAGGATTATGCGGACGGCAGGAAAGCATATGAAGACGGAACGGTTGAACTTGAAGAAGCAGGCGAACTCTACGAAGAGAAACAGGCTGAATACAATGACGGAGTGGTTAAGCTTGCGGAAGGCCTGGCCTTGCTTGAAGAAAATGAGGCTAAGTATGCAAACGGTCTGAGAGATTACCGCGACGGAAAGAAAAAGTTCGACGAATCCATGGAGCTTTATCTGAGCGGACGTGCGGATTATGAAGCAGCCCTGGAGACATTTTTAAGCAAATCCGATGAATACGGTTCGGGCAGAAGAAAGTACGAAGAAGCCCTTGCGGCATATCATAACGGCATGCGCGAATATGAGGACGGACTTAAAGAGATCGAACGCGCGAAAAAAGAGCTTGCAGACGGTGAGGTAAAATACCGGGACGGTCTGGAAGAGTATGAGGAAGCCGCCCGTAAGCTTGAAGATGCGAAGGAAAAAATGGCAGGCCTTGCGGACTGCCGCTGGCTTGTGCTCGATCCGGCAGGCAATGCCTCATATCAGTTCATAAAGAGCGGTTCCGGAAACATATCAGATATGGGTACGACATTTGCGATGATCTTCATACTTGTCGGAGCCCTTGTCATATATTCGACACTCGGCCGTATCGTCGAGGAACAGCGCCGTATCATAGGTGCTACAAGAGCGCTGGGACTGTATAAACGCGAAATACTGGCCAAATACCTCATTTTCGGAGTCGGAGCCACGGTACTTGGTATGCTGGTCGGTACAGCGCTGGGATATTTTCTGTTACAGCCGATCCTGACTGTAAATTACGGTAAGTTTTATAAATTCCCCAATGAAGATCGTGCGTTTGTATGGTATCTGACACTTGCCGTACTGATCGGCGGTATCGTATTGTCTGTCATTGCGGTCTGGAGCGCGTGCACGGAGCTGACCAGATCATCGGCTACAAGCCTGATGCAGGAAAAAGTCCCTGCGGTAAAAGGTAAAACATGGAAATGGACTGAGAAAATGTCGCTTTATTCGCGACTTATAATCATGAATATCAGGACCGATATGAAAAGGGTTGTAGTCACGATAGTAAGTGTTGCGGGATCCTGTGCGCTCCTGCTGGGTGGATTTACCATGCGAAACGGGATCATAGAGGCTATCGGAAGGCAGTTTACCGAAAAGACGCTTTTTGACTACAATGTTTCATTTGAAGAGGATGACAAAACCCCCGATAACCTCCGCAGAACGATAGATCAGCTCGATCGTGAGGGAGCCAAAGCATATGCTGTCAGAAATGAAACCGTTGTTCTTACTATTGACGGACAGATCGATTCGGGTATACTTTTGTGTGGCGATATGAAAGAGCTGGACGATGTTTTCCCCTTCTGGGAGAAATACAGAAAAAATATGCCATTCGATAAGGAAGGCATTTACATCGGCAAAAAGATGGCCGAAAACTACAACCTGAAGGTGGGGGATACGATCACTGTCCTTGACGCGAACATGCTTCCGTTTGATGTTAAGGTTGCCGGTATTTTCCTGAACTATATTGGACGGCAGATCGCGATGAGCAGAGAGACCTATGAAGACGTATTTAAGACCCTGCCTAAGGACAATGCCCTGCTTGTCAGCGATAATAAGGCCGATAAGGCTGTCGTGACCGGGATACTGAACAACGCGGACGGGCTTGTAAGTATCGAAACTACGGAATCTACGTATGATAATGCAATGGGGATCGCGTCGGTGCTTAATCTGATCGCAGTGCTTTTCATTGCGATCGCGGGTATCATGGCAGGCTTTATCCTGCTTAATATAATCAATATGCATCTGAGCCAGAAAAAGAAGGAACTGACGATCATGAGGATCAACGGATTTACCGTGCGCGAGGTGATCGCATATATTGCCCGTGAAGCAATTGTGACCACGATCATTGGGATCATCGCAGGCGTAGGTGCCGGAATGTTTCTCGGATATCGCGTCCTACGTCTGATAGGAGGCAAGAGCTCGATCTTTGTACAGGAACCGCTGCCCTGGAGCATCATCCTTGCGGTAGTGATCACTGTCGGTTTCAGCGTTGTCATTAATGCGGTAGCGCTGAAAAAGGTCAGGTATCTGAAGCTTACGGATATCTGACGGAATAATATGCAGATCATCATAAATAACGAAGTTGACTGCAGGAGGAATACCTGTGAAGGAAAAACAGGATATCAGGCCGGTCGAAAATAAGGGACATACGGAGAGTAGCCGGCATGAAAGACTGATGAAGGCCATGAAGGCTGTAAATATCATAGCGGGAAGGTCTGTTGACCCGGCTGATCTGAAGAGCCACCGCAAGACCGTGGAAAGGGCCGGACGCCTTGCGGCGCTGAAGGATAATATCAGGATAGAACAGTTTACCGTGGATGAGATCCCCTGCGAGGCAGTGAGGCCGGAACTGGCGTATAATCCGCAATATGCGATCATATATGCGCACGGAGGCGGCTTTATAAGCGGCGGGCTGTATTATGCAAGGGTCCTGGCCACGAAGATGGCAGTTTCGACCGGATTTGCAACATATACATTTGCATACAGGCTTGCACCGGAACACCCGTATCCTGCGGCTTTGACGGACGCAATGGCTGTATGGGACCGCATTTGCGACAGCTACAGACCCGATCATATAATACTTGCGGGGGATTCGGCAGGAGGCAATCTGGCACTGTGCATGGTACAGACGCTTCTTGCGAAGAAGCGTCCGATCCCAGGAATGCTGCTGCTGTTCAGCCCGTGGACCGATATGACCTGCAATTCGGAAAGCTATATACAGAATAAGGAGCTTGATCCGATACTTACAAAAGAATATGTGACTGATGCCGCCAGAGCCTATACAGCGGGTGCCGGTGAGCCCTCCGATGCAAGGTTCAGCCCGCTTTTCGGCGAGCTTGCGGGTTTTCCTCCCACATACATCATGGCAGGCAGGAACGAGATACTTCTTGACGATAGTATCAGATTAAGAGACGGAATAGAACGTGCCGGCGGAAAGGCACAGCTTGATATCGAGAAAGCAGGCTGGCATGTATACCAGCAGATGCCCATTCCGATAGCAAAACGCGCGATGAAGCGGCTTGCGGCATATGTAAGCGCAGAGATATATGGGGTATAACAGTCTGCCGGGGGGAGCATACAAGTTTAAAAGGTCTTTACATTGATATATGAATACAGCTATACTTATACATGTGCTTATAAGCATAAAAGGAAATGTGTAAAGGGAGTTAACGAAATAAGCAATGGAAAGTGAAAACTGGTATAAAATCGATAATGTCTCGAAGATCTTTCTTGCCACGGTCTCTGAAAGGGATACAAGATGTTTTCGTGTAAGCTGTACACTGAAAGAGAACATTGATCCCGATATCCTGCAGAAAGCGGTCCTTCTCGCGATCCAGGACAGACCTCAGATGCAGGTGCGCATACGCCGCGGGATATTCTGGCATTATATGGAAGATACGGATATTGTACCTGTCGTTACCGCCGAGCATGACAGAATATGCCCTCTGCTGTATGTTCCGGCAAGATCGATGCTTCATTATCAGGTCACGTATTTCGGCAGACGCATCAATCTGGAAATGTTCCATGTCCTTGCCGACGGGACCGGCGGAATGGAATTCCTAAACATAATCGTCCTTCATTATCTGAAACTCATACATCCGGGCGAAATGGAGGATATAGCCATACATTCCGGCGCTTCGAGGGATGATCTGAATCAGGACAGTTACAGACAGTTTTTCGGAAAAGTGGGACTCTCAAGAGGCACGCCCGCTTTAAAAGCATATCATCCGCTGAGCAGGAAGCTGCCCTATGACCAGCTTCAGTTTTTTGAGATACATATGCCCGTATCGCAGATACTCGCCAAATCCAAGGAGATCAAGGTTTCTCTTACAAGCTATCTCGGTGCGGCCTGGATGCTCGCTTTTCGCGAAGACATGCCTCCGCGCAGGCGCGATCTGCCTGTGACGGTTTCACTGCCGGTCAATCTGCGGAATTATTATCCGTCCCAGACAGCCCGCAACTTCTTCAACAATGTCAGTGTTTCCCATGTATTTGACAAGGAGATCTCAATAGAAGAGCTTGCTGCGGAATTTGACGCCGAGTTTAAGAAACTGCTGACCGAAGAGAATATCAAGAAACAGATGGACAATTTCGAAACCATGGAGTTTGTGGCGCCCGTGCGTCCTGTGCCGCTTGCGCTTAAACAGCCTATCGTGCGGTATTTTTCGAACCGGGCGAATAAAAAGGTATCGATCGTTCTGTCAAATATGGGAGTTCAAAAGCCCCCCGAAGAAATGGGTAAATATATCGACGGTTACACCGGATACGGTACTTCCAACAATCTGTTCTCAACCGTTTTCAGCTATAACGGCGATCTGTCGCTCGGGGTATCCTCACCGTATTCAAACACCGGTGTCGTAAAGAATCTTGTCAGAAGACTGTCAGGTTCGGGGATCGAGATCAGGGTGTATGCAACGGAGGTGATCAGATAATGAAAAAATGTCCATACTGTCTGATAGAAGTCGGCGGAAATCCGGAAAAATGCCCTCTGTGCCAGAGCAGGCTTACGGGTGAAGGCGAAGAAGCTTATTTCCCGGTGCGTGACACTTTGAAATTCATGTCTTTTCTTTATAAAATGCAGATGTTCATTGTGCTGAGCGTAGTTATAGTCGGTCTTGGCCTTGATTTTCTGTTCGGGATCAGGCTGCCTGCCTATCCAAATCTGCACTGGAGCCTTATCCTTGCGATGTGGCTGCTTGTGGCCGAATTTGTGCTCCTGCGTCAGTTCAGGCCCGGAACCGGATCGGCTGCCCGCAGAGTGACGATAATGGTATTTCTGATCATCCTGATGCTACTGGTCACGGCCTACTTTTTCGATTTTATGTGGCTTGCATGGGACTGGATGGTTCCGATCGTGATCGCCGCAATGGGAACGGCCAACCTTGTACTGGCATTCCTTGACAAGCACGGCAATGCGATGGCTTACCTGCTCTCAGGGCTGTTTTTCGGGCTGATCCCGTGTATCGTGCGGTATTTTATTGATGAAAAGATGCCTGTCGCATGGATGATATGTATGATCATAGCGCTGGTCTTATTTGCCGGAGTCATCATTTTCAAGGGTCGTGCGGTCGCGCATGAATTACGCCGCCGTTTTAATCTCTGATACGTCGGTCTGACCGCCGGTATATAACGAAATGACAGTGATCGGAAGATCCGGGCTGAGTATCCTAAAGATCATGATCTGTCGGGTGCGGGCTTTTCAGTAAGAACACCGCGATCCGCAAATCCGAGATACAGGGCTTCTGTCGGGCAGATGCCTACACATTTGCCACATCTTATGCATTCCGCCGAATTGGGATTAATCGCGGGATTGACCTGCATCGGACAGGCTGATGCACATTTTCCGCAGTTTATGCATTTATCGGCCTGCGGGCGCATGCGGTAAAGACTTACCTTGTTGGTCAGCGCATAGATCGCTCCGAGAGGACAGATATATTTGCAAAAAGGTCTGTAAATGATGAGGCAAACTGCAAGACAGACGATCAGTATCCCGATCTTCCAGCCGAATAAAAAACCTGTATCAAAGTTAAGCTTACCGGATTGTAGAAGAACGATCGGTACGCCGCCGCCAAGGGTTCCCGCAGGGCATATGTATTTACAGAATGCCGGCGTGAGCCCTAATATTATGGGCAGAGTGATGACAAATATCAGCAGTACCGCGTATTTAAGGTATCTGAGCTGCGCATCAAAAGGAAACGTTCTGAGTTTGCGCTTTGGGAACGGTATTTTATGGATCAGCTCCTGAATAAATCCGAAAGGGCACAAGAAACCGCATACCGCGCGTCCGAGCACCGCTCCGAAAAGAGCCAGCAGCCCCACGACGTAATAAGGCAGCTTAAAAGGCCTCGAGCCAAGAAAGGTCTGCAGCGAACCCAGCGGACATGCACCTACTGCACCGGGGCAGGAATAGCAGTTAAGTCCCGGAACACAGACACCTTTGGAACTCCCCTGATAGATCCTTCCGGTAAAAAAACCTTTGAAATTGGCATTTTGAAGCAAAATTGCGATCGATTGTATTACAGTACGATAATGCTTTTTCATCAGCCCACCCCTATACACTCAAGACAGATCTGTACAGCTTTATGCAGTACGTCGGAAAACTGGCCCTGCAGCAATCCGACAGCGATAAGGAGTAAGGATGCGAGGATAATGATCATTCCGTAAAGGTTTGGGATTCTTCTTTTCATGACGTTCTCCGTATTGTAAATGCAGCCGGCGGTTTATTTTAACAGCTCATCTATGATCGCAAGCCAACCCGTTTTGCTCCTGGCGCCGACATATGCCTGACCTATCAGCTTACCGTTCTCATCCACGAAGATCGTGGTTGGGATATAGCCTGTATTCAAGGTATCGTAAAAGGCTCTCGCGATCCTTATGCACCGGTATGTAATGCCAAGCTCATTTAATGCTTTTATATCTTCTGCTTCTTCCGCTGCATCGTACACACCGATTATCTGGAGCCCTTTATCGGCATATTCGTTGCTGATGGCCTCAAAATCCGGCATCTCGCCTATACAGGGACCGCACCAGTATGCCCAGTAATTCAGCATGGTGAGCCGGGCTTCCTTAAATATTTCATCGGTAACCGTATTGCCCTTGGTGTCAGTGGTGGAAAATACAAAATCCGGATTCCAGTTGTCAGCGGTTTCCTGTGCAGCCTGCGCTGTATCAGTAACCGCGCCGGTAACCTCACCGGTATCGGCCACGCTGCCTGCATCTTTACCGGTACCTGCATCTTTACCGGTACCTGTATCTTTACCGGTATCGCTCACATTCCCATTTTTATCATCATTTTTTCCGGTAACATTGCTTTCAATACCGGTATCTGCGTTATTACCTGTCTTATTATCCCTGATGATATTTACGATCCATACCGCAACCAGAATAAACAATATTCCGCCCAATATGATCGCAATGCTTTTTAATTGCCTGGTTGTCATATTTTACCTCCATGTCACGAGCGTCAGTGCCCTGTTGATGTTTTCCCCGCCGGACTGTCCGAAAACCTTTCCTACCCGGCTCACAGGGGGCATGATCCGGTGAAATTACCTCAAAAAACATGAGCTATGCTCGTTTTTTGAGGAATTTTACCTAAGACAGCCGCCTGTGGCCGGTTTTCGGATATCCTCCCACTCTTTGAACTTTCCTTTGTATGGGATCGATCGTTCCCTCCGGAATGACCGAAACCATATCACCATTATATATTGGGAAACGGGGAAATACAATATATACAGGCTTCTTAAAGTGAAACCTCTTAACGCGAAAGTCTAAAGTGGCCGGACCGGTCCCGCAGGGATCGACATCCCCGGGATAGGCAAGGTCAAGGGAAATATCCACGATGCTGATGATACAGGCGGAATCGCAGCTTGAAAGCGCCTACGGCAGTGACGGAAAGACAATCATCGGCAATTGTGACACTTATGTATATCTTGGTGGAAACGATGTCCAGACCGCGAAGGCTGTTGCGGAACGGTGCGATGTACCCGCCAAAAAGATACTGAACATGCCGATCGGCAGGAACTGGATATTCAGTCGCGGCCAGGCTCCGGAATACGGTGAGAATTATGACCTTGATGATATGCTGACAAGGATCGATCATTATGGGAGGCTCATGTATCTGAAGAAACATTCCCGGATCCTTCCTGGCGAGCGCACGTTCTTCGAGGTCGTCGAGTGTGACGATCTCGCGTTCCGAATGGATCTCTTTCATAATAGTTTCAAACAGGGTGCTTTCTCCTGCCTGTCTTGCGCCGGTTATCAGGATGGCGGAGTACTCTTTATGACGGCATTGATTCTGAAAGCTCCTCAATAAACACCCCAAGCTTTTCCCTGCTTACATGCTGCATAACAACTATGTGGGAGAGTTCTCCTCCGAGCCTTTCATCGTAGTCAGGGGCAAGATCATATTTTTTTACGATCTCGGGAGACGGACGCTTAAAATATACAGTATTGGACATCGGTTCAAGCCAGGCGGGCCAGCCGATACTGTCAAACCGGTCTTTTAACCATTTTGCTCCTTCGAGCATTTCAGATGAATATTTCTCGAATTCTTCCACAGATGTATGCTTTATTATCCACCAGAGCTTCAAAGGGGACAGTGCGGAGCGTGAACAGTTTATCATCGGCATGCTTGCATTCAGGTAAGAAACGCTGAACGGGTTCTGATTGTTTTTTACTTCCATCGATGTGATAAACAATCCGGCGGGTTCATCCATCCCGAAATATTTATGACCGCTTATCGCGATCGAATCAAAATGATGGATATTGCGGTTTAAAACCTCGCGATACTCACTAAACGGCAAATAACCGCCGAACAGAGCCGCATCTATATGTCTGTAAACTGCCACAGGACACTTTTTTCAATGATGGCATTCAGGGCATCCATATCGTCAACTCCGCCCTTGAATGTAGTCCCGAGTGCAAAGACTATAAGCGCGGGGCGTGACGGATCGATAGCCTTCTCAAGCTCTTCCGGTATCATACATCCGTGAATATCCGACGGTATAACCGCCAGATCGAGGTTCTGAAGGTCAGCCAGACGTTTGCTCGAATAGTGCGCTGCATCGGAAACATACACGACAGGCTTCTGTTTTGTCGTCTTCTCCAGATATTTCGATCCGAAATAAATACCGTGGTAGTTCCCGTCGGTACCGCTGAACGTCACTATTCCCCAAAGATCATCCTTATCAAACCCATACAGGGGTCCGAAAAATTCCAGAACTTCCCGTTCAAACTCCAGTGCATTCGGATTGGAGTGTTTTTTCCGTCAAACGGATCCCCTGCGTTATTGACCATTGCAAGATTCAGTCCGCTCCCCCAAAGCCACTTGTAAAATCCCACCAGCAGGCTTTTCTGGTTTGTGGGATATCCAAGATCCCTCGATTTCCTTGTTACGATCTCATAGGCAAAATCATCAAGCCTGATCTGAGCGGGAGCTGTGCTGATGTTATCGTTGAAATTTACCATATGTAACCTCCATGATATGATCGAAGTGAGTATCTAATGGTTGCATCGGGGTGTATTTTATCGATGCAGTCGCTTGAAAGTTCATAAGAATTTTCAAACTTAACCTCAATGGCGAGAGTCAGACCGGCAAAGCTGATATTGAGCGATTTGACAAAAAGAAAGTCTGTTTCATTATCGATCCATCTATGAGTATAGCACAGCTTCTTTCCCTGTAACAGTGGTAAATTTTTTGCGGACACATATATTTCGGCTTTTTTCTATGCTTCGGCATAAGATTATGATACAATCTAATTAAAGGCAGGAAGCTCATAATAAGGCGGAATACAGCATACAGAGCTCCTAAAGCAGTTCCTGACAGAGATGGACACGGATGAGATGCTTAAGATAGTGGCACCTGTCAGGAACAATCAGGCTTAGTATTTATGCCGGAAGGAGAATAAGTTTGAAAGTTCAAAAGAACTTTCAAACGACTGCATCGGTGTCGAGAGCGCCACCGATGCAACCATCTGCCGTTCGCTGCGCTCTCGACAGGAGGTTAACGATGAAACATGTTAAATGCCATATACCCGAATATCCCAGGCCCCAGTTTGTCAGGAATGACTGGGAGAACTTAAACGGACAGTGGTCATTCGCTTTTGGCGGGGAAGTAACGGGCGAAGATGCTCTTGCAGGCAGGCTGTTAAGGAGTATAAACGTGCCGTTTACATACGAGACGGAACTGAGTGGTATCAATGATCCGGCCCAGCATCATGTCGTGTGGTATTCGCGTAAAATTAAGGGCAGGGAAGGAAAGCGCACTATCCTTATTTTTGAGGGCGTCGATCACGTGGCTGAAGTCTATGTGAACGGAAGGCTTGTCGGCACGCACAAGGGTGCTTATACCCGCTTTTCATTTGATGTTACGGATTATCTTGCGGGTAACGAAGGAATTTTGACGGTCAAATGCGTGGATGAGGACCTCCCCGTTCAGATAAGGGGAAAACAACGCTGGGAGAAAGAAAGCTATGCCTGCTGGTATGTTCAGACTACAGGCATCTGGAAGACTGTATGGCTGGAATATGTTGATGAGGTAAGGCTGACAAGGATGAAGATCACGCCTGATATTTACGACAGCTCAGCGACCTTCGACATTGCGGTCAGCAGGCCTTCACAGGATACCGAAGTGCGTATTGCGGTGAGCTTTGACGGGAAACCGGTGCAGACAGTCTCTGTGATCGCGGCGGATATCGACAATACCGTAAGGATCCGGCTTGACAGCGGCAATATCACATATCAGACAATGCAGTGGGAGATATGGAACCCGGTGCTGTATGATGTGGAAATAACGGTCCTTCACCGCGGGGAAACGGTTGATAAGGTCGGCAGTTATTTCGGTCTGAGGGAGTATTCTGTCCGGGACGGGAAGGTGCTGCTCAACGGCAAACCCTTTTATTCGAAGCTTATACTGGACCAGGGATACTGGCCGCAGTCGGGCATTACACCGCCTTCGGAGGAGGCTGTTGCCGAAGATATCAGGCTTGCGAAGGAAATGGGCTTCAACGGGGCAAGAAAGCATCAGAAAAACGAGGATGAGCGTTTTTATTATTACGCCGATATCTGCGGCTTTGCAGTCTGGTGCGAGCTGCCTTCCAACCACTGGTTCAGCGATGATGCAGTTAAGGATATCACCTCGGAATGGCTTGATATTGTGACTCAGAATTACAGTCATCCTTCTCTTGTGACCTGGGTGCTTTTCAATGAAAGCTGGGGTGTTAAGGGCATTTCACACAATTCAAGGCAGCAGGCGGCAGCAGAGGGACTCTATTATCTGACGAGAAGTATTGACCCGATGCGCCCCGTGATCTCCAATGACGGCTGGGTACACGTAAAGAGCGATATCCTGACCCTTCACCATTATGAGCAGGACGGTGCGGAACTTCTGCGGCTTTACGACAACAGGAAGAAGCTTACCGATGGATATGCCGGCAATCCTCAGTTCCTGCCGTTTGCCGAAGATCGTAAATACGAAGGCCAGCCTGTTATATTAACTGAGTTCGGCGGTACGCATTACTCTCGGGAAGAAGGCTGGGGATACGGCGTTTCGGTAGATTCCGACGATGAGTTTCTGGA
>JAILIQ010000104.1 GCA_024695205.1 Lachnospiraceae bacterium | reverse complement strand
TTACATATTTATCAATACCATCAGTAACAACGATTTAAGCCAGCGCGGAAAGGTCCTGTTCTGGCCCAAAGAGATCCATTTTACGAACTATGAACAGCTTTTCAAAATAAAAGGTCTGTTCGACGCCTTCAAGATCTCACTGCTCAGAACAGTGATAGGTACTGTTTTAACAGTTGTCTGCGCAGCTTTCCTCGGATATATGTTCACGAGGGAAACACTGTGGAAGCGTAGATTCTGGTACCGTTTCGTTGTTGCCACAATGTACTTCAACGCAGGTGTCATTCCCTGGTATCTGACGATGGTCAAGCTTGGGCTTACCAATAACTTCTGGGCTTATATCTTCCCTATGATCGTCAGCCCGTTCTATATCGTACTGTGTAAAACCTTTGTTGAGAGCATTCCGAAAGAGCTTCAGGAAGCAGCCGAGATCGACGGCGCAGGAACTCTCCGTATCTTCTGGAGTGTCATCCGGCCTGTCATAAAGCCGATCCTGGCTACGGTTGCGATATTTGCTGCAGTCAACCAGTGGAATGCATTCCAGGACACTCTGCTCCTCGTTACCGATCAGAAGCTGTATTCACTCCAGTTTCTGCTCTACAATTACATCAATCAGGCGAACTCTCTTAAGACTGCCATAAGCAGCTCGACTTCATCGGCCAATATCGCTGCGAGCCTTGCACATTCAGCCAATGCGACTTCGATCAGAATGACGGTCACAATGTTCGTTGTTATCCCGATCATACTTGTTTATCCTTTCTTCCAGCGCTACTTTACAAAGGGTATCATGATCGGTGCGGTAAAGGGATGATCACTTTATAGAAGTATTTTTCATCAACCGTTAATTATATGTAAGAACCTTATTAAGGGTATATCCCCTATAACAGAATATCTGATGTTGTTTCCCACAAATGACGTTTGATATTTACGGTTACAGGCGGTTTACCATAAATCATGGCATTTTATGCCAAATAAAAACGGGAGGTTTTTATGAAGAGAACAGTTGCTTTATTGTTAGTACTGGTACTGACTCTCGGCTGTCTTTCGGCTTGTAAGAAGAATGACGGCGGCAGTACCGGTGGAGGAGGGAGCAGCGACAGCAAGGATCTTATGACTATCGAGTTCTATGATGTTGCTGCAAACTATCAGGGAACACAGTCCGGCTGGTTTGAGAAGGTTGTTAAGGATCGTTTCAATCTTGAACTCAGCATTATCGCTCCCCAGGTATCCGGTGGCGATATTTACCAGACCAGATCAGCAAGCGGTAATCTTGGCGATATCGTTATCCTTGAAGCTACCGATTTTGCAGACTGTGTAAAGAACGGTCTTATCAAGGACATCACCTCTGATATCTACAACTACAAGAATCTTGCGGATTACAAGACTCAGATCGATTACTACAACAACGGTGCAGGTTACGGCGGAAAAATCTACGGTATCCCTACCGAGATGACCAACACCTCTCCTACTACCCTTTCTGAGGATGTTATCTATTCAAGCCCGCTCCTTCGTTGGGACCTTTACAACGGCGTAGGCGCTCCCGATATCAAGGATCTTGACGGACTTCTTGATGTCTTAAAGCAGATGAAGGATAAGTATCCTACAAATGCTGACGGCGACCCCGCATATCCTTTCTCACTGTGGCCCGACTGGGACGGTGGCGACGGAATGCTTGGTATTGCAAATGTAGTTCAGCTTACAACCTGGTATGGCGAGAAGATCAAGGGTTCGGCTATCCTTAAGCCCGACAACACCTTCACTCCCATTACCGATAAGAATGCTACATACTACAAGATCCTTAAGTTCTTATACAAGGCCAACAAGATGGGTCTCGTTGATCCCGATTCCGGTACTCAGAAATGGGATGACGCTGTTGCCAAGATGAGTGCAGGCCGCGTATACCTTATGTGGTACAGCTGGCAGGTAGGTTTCTGGAACAGCACCGACAGACTTAATGACGGTACTGCTTTCATTTTCACCCCTGTTCAGGATCAGTATTACTATGCAGACTCCGATAAGTACTACGGCAGCGGCCGTGTATGGGGTATCGGAAGCAAGGTTGATGATGCGAAGTTCAAGAGGATCATGGAATTCCTTGACTGGTATGCATCACCCGACGGACTTGAATTCCAGCACTGCGGTATCGAAGGCTTCAACTATGAGAAGATGTCCGATGGCAAATATAAGAGCATTAACGACAATGCACTTATGGACAACCTTCCCGTTCCCGAAGAGTACGGCGGAGCAGGCTACAATGACGGTAACAACGCTATCAACCAGTGGATCGTTGGTTCTATCAGTACCAATCCCAAGACCGGTGAGTCTTATGCAAAGACATACTGGGCAAGCTACAAGGCTGACACAATGGGTAAGACCAAGAACGAATGGGCTGCCAAGTTCGGCGCTGCCGAGCCTGTTGAATGGATGAAGAAGAATAACAAGATCATCATCAGCCCTAACGTAAGCGTTGCTCTTCCCAGCGACACTCCTGACATTGCTACAGCAAGAAGTCAGTGCAACACCGAGATCTGTGATGCTTCCTGGAGAATGATCTATGCTAAGGATGACGCTGATTTCGATGCACAGTGGGATCAGATGACCAAGAACCTTGACAGCTTCGGCTTCCAGGATCTTTACAAGTTCGACGTTGACAAGGCTCAGATCGAAGTTGATGCTAAGAAGGCTGCTCAATAAGCAGGTAGGTTTATTTACAACTCTCTTATAGTAACAGGAACAGGGAGCGTCTCTTACGAGACGCTCCCTGTTCCTGTTGTGCTGTTTTCTGCCACGGCTCTGTCTGTGCATACCCCGGTCGGATTACTGAACAATTTGTTCGGCGTAATCCGACCGGGGTATGCACATCACGAGCCTGTTTACAGTATAACTTGAAAAGTTGCGTATTATACCGATTACGATGTCTTCAATCTTCTACTTCGTAAGTGCAGGTATCGGAATCCGGTTATTTTTCTTTCTTGGATCACTCATTTATTATCTTAAATATCGCTCCATGAGCACTCCATCTTCGCTCCGTATCTATTCCGCAGCCAACGACAGTATCATATCGGGCAATATAATATATCTTCCGAAATCGTACTGCTCTTGTTGCTCCGGAGTACGACCCACCAACGCCGCTCCCGATGCCGAATTATCAGATACAACCAATAGTGCTATTCCCGGCAGTTCGAACAGTTCCGTCATCAGGTAAAAAGAACTTGTTTCCATTTCGATCAGATCCGTATCAAAAGTCCTGATCTCATCAAGATGAGTATACTCCAGCGCAATGGAAGGTGTGCAAAATACGCTTGATTTTCTGATATTATAGCCCTTATTTTTCGCGACTTGAATGACATGTTCAACATACTGTTGATCCGGAAAGACCTTTGCAAAAATCATGTTATCACGAATCGATTTCTTCATAAGATAAGCATCCGCGTAGCTTCCCGATATGGAATATGACGGAGTGCAGACATCTCCCAGATGAATATCTTCTTTCAACCCTCCGACAGCACCAATGAAGATCATTCGTTTGAATGATAATTCCGCACATAATGCCAGATGATCTATCAGATTGCCCGCGGACGACCCGATCTTGATCCAGGCTATATTCAGGCCGTCTTTTTCCACAAGATATCCTGCAATAAATGCACCTTCCTTAAGGACTGTCACTGTACATTTCTCTTCAATATGCAGTTTATAAGGAGAAAAACTGGGTGCGATCACAAGAGCGTCATATACGATGTCTTCACTCAACCCAAATGCCTGAGCCGCCATATGTTCCGAGTTATATTTATGAAAAGCATCAACTATTTTGATTAAAGCGTCTTTCATGCTCGTATCCTCAAACTATTTCGCATCCTTTGCACCGGGAAATGGTGTTTTTGCCGGTAGCCATACCGATTTCCCAAATAGTGCAGACGCATCTGCACTATTTAAAATAACTACATTTCCAATATAATCATCACTCATCTAACTATCAAATTATTAAATCATTCCCATTCTACTATCTCAAATATGTCATTTCGTCGCTCATTAACATTCTAAAATATCTTATTTCGTCACTCATTAACTATTTCAAATTTAATTCCGATAAGATCAAGTCCGCCAAGAGCGAAATAGAGCCTGATCGTTGTATACCGTGAGAACATGAAGGTGCTGCCTGAGAAGCTTACAGGCTTTCCGTCGGTACCGTTCCAGGTAAAGGTTCCGGAAGCGGTTCCCATCGAAAATACAGTTACGGGGATCTGGGCAAGTGTACTTGCGTTGGAACTAGCTGTAAGTGTGAATTTAAAGCGGGCTCTCTGACGCACATCAAGAATGAAGCTGTAGCTTGTATCCCTGGCAGTTTTCACATTACTTAGGTCGAGATCAAGCTCCCGGTCGAGAATATAGCACGGAACATCTTCCTGCAGTTCTTTTCCCTCTTCGTCACGTCCGATTATCGTCACTTCCTCACAGGTTCCGAGGATCCGCTTCATCGCATTTGATCCCATCACGACATTCAGTATGTTTGCCGCATTTCGCTGGAGT
>JAILIQ010000031.1 GCA_024695205.1 Lachnospiraceae bacterium | reverse complement strand
ATGGCACAGTTTTGCGCCGCGGATATGACATGTTTTGCCAGAACCGCCGTAGTAATGGAGCCTACACCGCCCGGAACGGGTGTCAAAGCCGCAACGACAGGCTCGACCGAAGCAGAGTCTACGTCACCGGTCAGCCTGCCTTCCGGAGTGACATTTATACCTACATCTATCACGATCTGGCCGGGTCTTACATGTTCGGAAGTGATAAGTCCGGCGTGACCTGCTGCGGCAACGATGATATCGGCCCGCCTGCAGACTCCGGCAAGATCGGCTGTACGGGTATGGCACATCGTAACCGTTGCGTTACGCTGCATCAAAAGCATCGAGACGGGGCGGCCTATGACAAGACTGCGGCCGACAACCGCGATCTCCCTGCCTTCAAGACCTATCCCATAATGATCGCACAGTTCGATAACTGCCTGCGCGGTACAGGGCGGAAATCCGGTACCTGATCCGGTAAATACGCTGCCTAAAGATCCGGACGTCATACAATCGATATCTTTTTCGGGAAGAAGCCTTTTGCAGGCTTCTTTTTCAGTTTCACGATCCTGCAGGGGCCTGAACATAAGGCATCCGTGTATCGAGCTGTCGGAGTTGACGGTATCTGTTACCGACAGAAGCTCTGAACGGGTACAATCTGTGGGAAGAACAAAGTGTCTGACTTCTATTCCGATATTTTCAAAACGTTTGAGAGCGCCTTTTTCATAGGCGAGGTCATCCGGACGTTCCCCGACACGCACGATCGCGGCACAGGGGATGATGCCCTTTTTCTTAAGTTCTTCGCAGCGTTTCATTAATTCTTCCGAAATGGCGGCGGCAACAGGTGCGCCTTTTAACAGTTCGGCCATAGAAACTCCTTTATCAGGTTTATTGGGGTGGTTGTATAATACGCGATCATTCCTCCGCTGCGGCACGGATATCCGCGGTAACGGTTTCCGCGATAACATCGGCCAGGGGAAGATAATCGTCAAGCAGGCGTTCCGCCGTAAGCTCAAGCT
The DNA here is from genome assembly GCA_024695205.1 of Lachnospiraceae bacterium. Lineage (GTDB taxonomy): Bacteria > Bacillota > Clostridia > Lachnospirales > Lachnospiraceae > RUG11977. The sequence goes on along the minus strand of JAILIQ010000031.1, from coordinate 2,761 downwards.
CTTCGGCTTTGGATCTGTCCGTCAGAGCGGTCGTATTTACAAAAACATTCATTGCTGCCGCACGCAGGGCCGCTCCGGCCAGGATGGCACCGCATCCGACGTCGGACAGGACAAGACGGCTGCATTTTTCAACGAGCTCATCAAGCACATCAATAACATCCGCACAGGCATCCATGATATCAAGAGGGGTATAGGCGGCATTAAGCGTAGCGGACTGCAGGGCTTGTTCCCGACCGGGATCGTCTTTGGGGATGACATAGGCCTTGGAGAGAGGCTCAAATGCTTTTGCATCCTCCTCGACCAGTTCGAGAAGTTTGAGACGGAGCTTGTCTGCGGTACTTAACAGCTCTTTTACATCATCCTCGTACATCGCATACTTTTTTTTGCCGATCGTATAATTGGCGGCCATCGAACCAAGTGCCGCGGCAAGTGCAGCGGCCAGCGCGGAAGCGCCTCCTCCGCCCGGAACGGGAACCTTTTCGGAAAGCTGACGGGCGAATTCACTGACTGTTTTTTCTGTAAGCATATGCCATTCCTCCTCATAATACAGTCACAGTGCGGCTGTAGACCGCACTGTATTTTGAAAATATATGATCAGAATAATCCGGAGATAACGCCGTTTTCATCAACATCGATCTTTTCGGCTGCAGGAACCTTCGGCAGACCGGGCATGGTCATGATGTCACCGGTAAGAGCTACAAGGAAACCTGCGCCGGCGCTGACTTTGATGTTGCGGACCGTGATCCTGAATCCCTTGGGTGCTCCGAGCTTTGTCTGGTCATCCGAGAATGAATACTGGGTCTTGGCACAGCAGATGGGAAGCTTGCCGAAACCGAGTGCTTCAAGGGTCTGGATCTGTTTTCTTGCAGCGGGCTCGATGGTCACGCCGTCCGCATGGTAAATACGGGTTGAGATCGCATTGAGCTTATTTTCGATAGTATCGTCGGTATCATATGAAAATGAGAAGTCATTGGGTTCTTCGCACAGCCTTACGACCTCATTTGCAAGTGCTATACCGCCTTCTCCGCCTTTTGCCCAGACTTCGCTGAGAGCAACGTTAACACCGAGCTCACGGCATTTGGCCTCAACGAGTTTGAGCTCAGCTTCCGTATCGGTCGGAAATGCATTGATGGCAACCACGCAGGGAAGCTTGTAAACATCCTTGATGTTGGAAACATGCTGGAGCAGGTTGGGAAGTCCCTTCTCAAGGGCTTCGAGATTCTCATTGTTAAGCTCTGCCTTCGGAACACCGCCGTGATTCTTCAATGCGCGTACCGTGGCAACGATAACGACTGCCGAAGGCTTAAGGCCTGCAAGACGGCATTTGATATCGAGGAATTTCTCGGCACCGAGATCCGCACCGAAACCAGCTTCCGTAACAGCATAATCGCCCAGCTTCATTGCCATGCGGGTTGCGATGATGGAATTGCAGCCGTGTGCGATATTGGCGAAAGGTCCGCCGTGAACAAACGAAGGGGTACCTTCAAGAGTCTGTACCAGATTGGGCTTGAGCGCGTCCTTAAGAAGTGCGGCCATCGCGCCTTCAGCTTTCAGATCATGTGCGGTAACGGGCTTGTCATCATAGGTGTAGCCGACGATGATACATCCGAGACGTTCCTTCATGTCGGTGATGGAAGAAGAGAGGCACAGTATAGCCATTACCTCACTGGCTACGGTTATATCGAAACCATCTTCACGGGGAACACCCTGCATGCGTCCGCCAAGTCCGTCCACGATATTGCGAAGCTGACGGTCATTCATGTCGACGCAGCGTTTCCAAGTGATCTTTTTGACATCTATTCCGAGAGCGTTGCCCTGCTGGATGTGGTTGTCAAGCATTGCCGCAAGCAGATTGTTGGCAGCTCCTATAGCATGAAAATCGCCGGTAAAATGAAGATTGATATCTTCCATGGGAATAACCTGCGCATATCCGCCGCCGGCGGCACCGCCCTTAACGCCGAAAACAGGGCCGAGCGAGGGCTCACGCAGAGCAACAACGGTTTTCTTGCCTATACGGCGAAGAGCATCCGCAAGACCTACTGTCGTGGTCGTCTTACCTTCTCCTGCGGGAGTCGGATTGATCGCGGTTACCAGGATCAGCTTACCGTCGGGGTCAGCTGCGCGATCCTTTAACAGCTTGTAATCTACCTTGGCTTTATAGTTGCCGTACTGCTCAAGGTATTCTTCGGGTACGCCTGCCGTCTGCGCGATCTCGCGTATGTGACGGGGCTTGCATTCCTGTGCGATCTCGATGTCTGATTTGTACATTGGAAAATCCTCCGGGTGAAAATAGAAATTGAGCTGTTGATCATGTGATCAAATACGTGAAAAGCATAGCATAACGGAAAATCATAAGCAAGTAAAAAAAGATTGAGAATAGCTTAAAGATGTTGAGAAAAAGGCTTCTTTTCGGACTTTATCTCAATCTTACCCGCAGCTGCACCGGATTGTGGTCACTGTGCTCAAAACCGTAGTCATAGGTATGCACCTCGACCTGTTCCACATTCGGTGACAGGATGAACCCGTCGATCGTATAAAACTGCCAGTCGCCGCTCCCGTCGTAGGGCGCATGTATCGAGCGGCAGGAAGGGACGGAAGGATCATAGGCAAATGACCATCCGTCGGGAATGTCGCTGTAGTCAAGGTAAGCGGGAGTCCACAGCCCATCTGTTGTACCGTAGATGCTGTCGGTGCCCGGGAACCAGTGATTGAAGTCGCCTCCGGCAATAACGTAGTTCCCCTTGTCATACTCGTCCTTAAT
>JAILIQ010000015.1 GCA_024695205.1 Lachnospiraceae bacterium | reverse complement strand
AGTCTATCTGAGTATTTGAAACAGCATTATGAAGGTATCAGAATAAGCTGGACCGGAATACGAAAATACCATGGAGATATGCCCAGGCAGCAGAAAGAAGACGTACTTCGCGACGTCCTGCACGATGGATACGAGGTATTGATTGCAACAAAAGCTTTCGGCATGGGAATCGACAAAGAGAACATCCATCTCATCATACATTATGATGTTCCTGAATCAATAGAGGAATACGCCCAGGAAATAGGGCGGGCTGCCAGAGGTGGAGGAAAAGCAGACTGTTATATACTATGCGCAAAAGGCTCAAAAGGAAAGAAGAACAAGCAGAGCAATGAGGACAGGAAAAGAGAAAAAGAGCAAGAGCCTTATGGGAGTATAGCCAAGACAGATAAAATCACAAAAAGCATGCAGAACATCCTAGCCTTGGAGAAAAAGCCCATTTTATCCTGCCTTTCCGAGAAGAGCAAGGACTATTTTCGCGAGATGACTATATACCGTTTCGACCAGGTCAGGAAAATGCTTGATCTGCTAAAAAGCGGTAGTGACGATAATGATGATGATAGGGCGGAGAAAAGTGAAAGGGCGCATGAGTATATACAAAACTATCTCCAACAGGATCTCTATGCGCTACCGTTCGGAAAAGGCGGGACGGATTTCATTATTGATGACATAAAAGAAGTTCTCCGCAGTACCTATATGCTTTATATAAACAATACAGGCATCGCGAACCGCTTGAGGCATAAACCGGAATCTTATAGCCTGGGGGAACCATGTACTATTAAAGTGGACGAATGGCGAAGGGAAAAAGCCAGGAATCTGCAGAACATACACATAGATGACATAGACAAAGATACTCTGTTTGTATTAATCGAAGCGGAGGATCCTTCTGACTTCATAGATGAAACCAATGATATAATCCAGGAATGGATAAAGAAACATACCGAGCCAGAATGTATCCTCATTATCGAAGCAAGAAATAAAGTGACAGCCGTATGCAAACAGAATGGTTCGGGGAAATGGGAACCGGCTCCGGATTCAGACCCGGATTATTCGAAATATATGGGAAGAATCGCTAAAATACCAAATATAACAAAACAACTTAAGAAACTGATCAAAGAGAATAAGACGGAAGAAGAAAAAAAACATGCCCCCAACAGAAAGCCCATTGTGCTAACGGCATTTGTCGAGGGCAGGCGGAACTGGGAGGCTTTATTTAAGCTCGAAGCAAAGAGCAAACCGGATTACTGGGACATGTGCGTAGCTGATGCGGTTTACTCCATAATGCGAAGAGGCAAGGATGTCATTTATGTGAAGGACATATGGGCAGTATTGACCGGGAACCGGGACTTCAAATTCCCCCGGAAAAATTCCAACATAAAAGAAGCGATTGAAATGAGTCTTAAAAAACTGATGGATACTAAAATCGAAATCCGGCATTCGTCCGCAGGGAAGCCTTTGGCAGAAGGCTTTGAATTATCTTTCTCCGGAGCTTTCCTTCCGCTAAAGGTTCAGGAAGAAAAGGAGACCGGTTATCGATATAGCGCCATACCGCCCCTCTATGAATATGCCGAGCGTCTAAGGCAGATGATTCAGATACCAATATCATATCTCGATATGTGTGGCGGGGATAAACCTGTCCGCTATAAGCCAAAGCCACTTTTTCTTTATTCAAAGGAAAAGGCTGTGCCCTATGACAGTGGGAAAGAATACTTGATCAGCGAGCAAAAGGAGCTTGAAATAACAGTTGAAAAGCAGATTTATGAGATTAAAAACCTAAGGAAGGGAGATGGACCTAACCTGGCATTACAATTGACTATAGCAGAAAGGGATTCTGATATAGCTTTGGCCAAAGAGAATATTATAGTACAGTCCATCCAGTGGCAGGCTTCACAGAAGCTGGAAATGTTATGTCATTTTCTTATTCACCGGAGTCTTGTTGCGCATCGCAAGAGCCGTGGTAATATGATCAATCTCAAAAACCTGCGTGACCTGTTTCCGGGATTTTTTACGGACAGGGAGCTTAATAATTCCGGTCTTCTTTATCGGAAGATAATTGCCATTATGTGTTATTACCAAAGAATAAAGCTAATTCAATTCGTCGGATATATTAAGGATTTTCCCCTCTGTGATCAGAACGGAAAAATAACCATGGTTACCGCGTATTTCAAAATACGCCACTGCCCCGCAATAGAGTATTGGCACGACGGCGACAATTGCTATTTTCAGCCAAAGGATATCCATTTAACATGGGTAGAGACATCCGAAACAAACCGTAATATGATGAAAAAAGCAAACAAGAATCAATATTCAGAGGAAACTATATCTAAGATTGACAAAATAAGTATAACCGACTTGACGGGATTAAAACTGTTATATATAAGGAATTAGCCTTCATACCGGCAAAAGGACAGAAAAGTATGTACTCGCCTTATCCTTATGTATACTTAATTGCCGGGGTATGCAAAACCGTTGACAAGTATTCCTCCGTATAAATCGGTTCCCTGCCCCATCCTGGACTGTACTTCAAATTTAAGTTTTTTAACACCCTTAACCTGATAATGTTCCGTAAAAGGCACGGTGTTTCGGCTCATATCGAATCCATCAATCCTTTCATCATCCGCATAAACACAGGCATAGTATGTATAATGGGATTTCACCAGATCATCAGGGCAGGCAAATAGAACATCCAGATCAGCATAGTCTCCCCCGAGGTATAGGATAACGCTTGAGACACTGGACAGGCCGCCGTCATTCTGAACGAGAAGAGCATTATTGTGGACATAACCGGCAGTATCCATTGCACTTTCCACAAATCCAGCCTTGTCTGAATTCATCAGCTGTATTTCATTCAATGGTACACCTTCCTGCGGATTCCTTCCCATAGTATATAACAGATCCATAGGGGAATTTGTTTCATCAGGGCTGTTTGCCTTATATAAACAGGCGTCACCAAAAATCAGACCGTCTGCACTGAATCCGTAAAACCTGAGTATTTCAACATCTTTGACATCTAATTCGATGGTAAGAGGCGTAAAAGTTTCTGTAATGACAAATTTCTCAAGTAGATTCTCATCACCATAGACCTCAAAATCATAACTGTGAAAGTTTTCATAAAAGATAGACGTGAGATCAAAGGTAACTTCAAACACAGAGTATTGTTTTCCCAGATAGAAAGATACCGCTGATCCGAGGAAATCTTCGTTTAGTACAAATGCCTCGTCATAGTATTCCCCCATGAAGTCTTTCACGTTCTTCTTAAATTCTCCCGATGTCGACTCCATCATTTTGACTTCGGATAATAAAACCTTCTCTGCCTTTTCTTTGTTGAACTCTTCTTCTGCGCTTGCTTGTTCTGAAGTATCATCTGTACGGATGGTTTCTTTTTCCGATCCTTCTGCCACGGGCGTTTCATCGGATCCGCCTTCAGATTCCGTCAAAATGCCGGGGGAGGCATTTTCTGCAGCAGCTGCAGATGTTGTAGTCTCTTCCGAACTCTCTGCAGACTGTGTAATTGTTTCCTCTAACGATGGCTCTGATGCTTCAGGAGAATTGCTTTCAATTTCCTGAGCTTCGGTATCATTTGAAGCCATTGAATTATCTTCATTTCTGGTATGAACAAACAGATTGGGAGCAAAGTAAACAAACACAGCAAGAATACCAAACACCAAAATAACAGGCAAAAGCTTCTTTTTACTCTTGCCCGTCTGATTGTCAGCATTTACAACCGCCGGATTTATTTGCGGCTGTTGTGATGAAAACTCATTTAAAGGCTTTCTGACTTTCTCAGTATGGTCTATGATTTTTTGATCTGTCTGTAAATGATCCCCTATAGCTGGTTCTGAGTAAAGGGCATCCTCCAATTCCTGAACCTCTTGCCAGCGGTCATTTTTTCTTACGCCTATTGCCTTCATGATCGCATTTGCCTGATGAGGAGGCAATTCGGGAATAATCTCGCCAATAAAAGGAGTCGTATCATTGTATGAACGGTCAAGCGCTTTCCCGATTCGTACACTACTATTGTTTTTCAGGCAAAGCATTTCATAGATGGTAACACCGAGCGAGTAAATATCAGTCCATGGACCAATATCTCCGGAAGAACCAAGCTGCTCAATAGCCGTAAATTCCCCCTTCATTTGCGGGGAGTGAGTTTCATCACTGTTTGCGCTAAAATCACGTGCCGACCCAAAATCTATCAATACAGCACGATTTGTTCTTGAAGAAACAAGTATATTGTCCGGCGCAATGTCACGATGATATATTTGATCCTTGTGAAGCTCTTTGAGGGCAGAAAACACTGGTTTTAATATATCAAACAGTTGATAAACCGACGGATGGCTGCTATTGACATAATCCATCAGATTCGGCCCCTCAATATAATCCATGACGATATAGGCGGTTCCATTTTCTTCGAAGAAGTCAAGAACCTTAACAATGCCATCATTTTTATATCTGGCTAATTTCTTTGCCTCTTCCAGAGTCTGCGCTATCCCATTTGTGAAAGAATACAAATCACTGCCGGATTCAGCTTTTGCGGTTGCTGAATTAAAGACACCCGCTGATGCAGTGACGCTGAAAACCTGTACCTGCCCACTACTGCTTCCCTTGCGAATAAAACCGCGGACAGCCTGATCCTCCGGAAAGTATTCCTTGATAGCAACGACACGGTCAAGAGTAGTATCAAAACCTTTATAAGTGATGCCGAATCCTCCCTGCCCAATATAGCTGTCAATACGGTATCTGCTATTCAGCACCGTGCCGTTACCGA
>JAILIQ010000349.1 GCA_024695205.1 Lachnospiraceae bacterium | reverse complement strand
AGATGTATTCAGCTGAATGTCACTAATCGGTCGAAGGCTTTTTTAAATGTCGTGAGGTGTCTGCGAAGCAGACGGAGTCCTGACGACACGGCGACATCGCAAAGCGATGTTGGGAATGCATGGATGTGTTCATTGTCAGTACTCAGTGGTTAAGAAACTAAACAGGACATACATGTCCTGTTTTTTTATTTCCTGTAATATGATATCCTTTATGATGATATGGGTAAATTGGGTGGTATCAAAAAGATAAACACTGTAAATTACGGCGGTAAGTGGATCAGCTTCTCGATTTTCGCAGGTATCGTCATTCCCGGAGTGGCATGGCTTATATTTGATGTTATCCTGTGGCCTTTCGTAGCGATCGGAGCGATCAGCCTTGCGGTATTTCTTGTGATATTTTTTGTTGAGATGCATCAAGATCATGGAAGGAAACCTTACTATGAAAAAAATCTTAAGGAGCAGATACCGTATGATCCTCAAACGAAGTATGCGGTCATTAAAAGTTCGATCTGTACAGGGGAAAAGGTCGCAGGGTTCAAAGACAGAAAAGACGGGCATTTTATTGAAGTTATGCTTATAAGATCGGCGGAAGATGAAAGGGCATTTAAGGAGATTTATGACATCGAAACCATAAAAACAGAGTATTGAGCATTTTTGTGTATTTTTCTGAAAATGTATGATATAATGATTTCGCTGATTGTATGTAATAATACGATCGAGACACTAACATATGAGGTGAAGGTATGGATAGCAAAATCTTATTGGAAAACGGTACTAATGAGTTAGAGATTCTGGAATTCAAGCTGGGTAATAATTCATACGGGATCAACGTTGCAAAGATCCGTGAGATAATTACATATCAGCCGGTAACACCTGTGCCTAATGCACATCCTTCCGTAGAAGGTATTTTCATGCCGCGTGATAAGATGATCACGGCGATCAGCCTTAAAAATGCTCTTCAGATGGGTGATGAAGAGAGTAATGACGGATTATTCATAATCACCAATTTCAATAAGCTTGATGTTGCTTTCCATGTAGACCGGGTAATGGGTATTCACCGTGTCAACTGGTCCGAGATAATAAGACCTGACTCAACCGTCAACAATGAAGTAGAAGGTGTGTCGACCGGTATCGTTAAGTTTGACGACAGACTCGTTATAATTCTTGATTTTGAGAAGATCGTATCCGATATCAGTCCGGAGACGGGACTCCGCATGAATGAGATCGAAGGCCTTGGTCCCAGAGAGAGAAGCACTGTACCTATTCTGATCGCCGAAGATTCACAGCTTCTTAACAAGCTTATCAGCGATGCACTCACCGCAGCAGGATACATCAATGTTAAGCGTACCGAGGATGGTCTGCAGGCGTGGAATTATATCCTTGAGGCTAAAGAGGCCGGAGAACTTAATGAAAAGGTTCGCCTCGTTATCACCGATATTGAGATGCCTCAGATGGATGGTCACAGACTTACCCACATGATCAAGACGGATGACAGACTCAAGAACATTCCTGTTGTTATATTCTCTTCGCTTGTAAACGAAGAGATGAGGGTAAAAGGTGAAGCGCTCGGAGCTGATGCACAGCTCAGCAAACCTGAGATCGGTAATCTCGTTCTTATCGTTGATAAACTGGTATCCGAAAGGGCCGGAAGTGAAGAATAATAAATCATAAGGATTTGACGGAGTCGGATTTCCGGCTCCGTTTCTTTTGTGTTAGGGAGGAAAAATGAACCTGAAAGAAAGAATTGATGAAGCGGAACTTATTCTCATAGGTATCGGTGAAGAGTTTGAAGAGAAAGTCATATGCGACAAAGACGCAGTTCTCCTCGCTTACGATAATCTTGCCGGGCTTCTTAAAGACAAGAACTACTATATAGTTTCACTGCCAAAAGACGGTTTGATCTTCGATGCAGGTTTTGATAAAGAGAGGGTGGCGGCACCCTTTTACGATGAAGAAGAGGCCGGAAAAGAAAAATGGGATAAATATCTGCGGTGGCTGTCTCTTACGCTCAACAGGAAGCTTTTTGTACTGGAACTCGGGGTGGGCTTATCCGTGCCTGAAGTCATAAGATGGCCGTTTGAAAAAACGGTCATGTACAATAATAAGGCGACGATGTTAAGAGTCAATGGTTCGCTGCCCAATATACCTGTCGAGATAAGTGACAGAGCAACGGGTTTTTCGCATGATTCCGTGTCATTTTTAAGTTGTTTGGACAGCTAAAATATGATACTATAAAGTGATATTTTATGTAACTCGGAGGATTTTATGGCTCAGTCCACTGAAGACTATTTAGACAGTTTGCTAAGGCAGGCGATGGGGATACCCGATCCGGAGCCGGCAGCCAAGCCGGCAGAGCATCCGGCTGATCTTGAAAGAGACAGTGTTCTTGAGATGGCTGACGGACTTACGGGGTCCAATTCGGCGATCCTTGGAAATGTATATGATCATAATGCTTCTTTCACAAATGAAGGTGAGATAGAGATACCGTCGGCACCCGCCGCAGAAACTGTTCCCGCTTCGGAGATCCAACAGACGAATGCTCCCGAGCAGGCTGCGGGAATACCGGCTGAAGAAATGCCGGATCCCGATGCACCACCGGTAATAGGCAGAACGATCGCGGAAGATACATCAATGATAACGGAAGATCTGCTTCCCAACATTGATGATGTATTAACTTCGCCCGAAAATCAAGAGCCGGCTGTTGCAGAAGAGCCTGCAATCCCCGTACC
>JAILIQ010000324.1 GCA_024695205.1 Lachnospiraceae bacterium | reverse complement strand
CCTAAAAGCCCGTATGTGTTTTCTGGTGTTTTCGTAAATGGAAAAATGGATTATTGTAACCATACCTATAGAAGGATTGCAACGAGAGTCAGATTGCTTGGAATACCCGTCAACAGAATAGAACTAATTGATGATAATAGATAAGAGAGGTTCATCGATGAAGTCAGTAATTATCTATGCATCAACACATCATGGGAACACTCAAAAAGTGGTTGAAGCAATCGCTAAGGAATGTGATGTTGAGGTTGTGGATGCTACCAAGGTTCATGAAAAGGATCTGCGGGATTTTGATCTGGTTGGTTTCGCATCAGGTATATTTTATTCGAAGTTTGCCGCTCCGGTTCTAAACTTTGCCAGGGTTAATCTTCCCAGAAATAAGGATGTGTTCTTCATTGCTACCGCTGGAAACCCAATGAAGAGGTATTTCGATTCGATTACAGAGATTACGGAAGAGAAGGAGTGCCGTGAACGTGGACGCTATCAGTGCAAAGGCTTTGATACTTACGGTCCGTTTAAGTTGGTCGGTGGAATCCAAAAGGGGCATCCGGATGAAGCAGAGCTAAAAGAAGCGGTTGAGTTTTTCAAAGGGATAGTTTTAGAAGAAGGGGAATAAGGCTTTATAGTTTCATGAGTACAGAGAATTCTCAAAGCAGTAAGGATAATAAAGGGTTTTTAGATTTGGATTTGTCTGAACCGGTTTCCTCTGAACCCGTTGATCTCGATCATAGAATAAAGGAATTATCAAAGACAATAGGCGAAATGATGGAAAGAATGCCTGATTATTCGAAAATGCTTAGTTCGTTAGCTGAAATGTCTAAGAGGATATTAGATCAAATTGACTTCAGCGCGATGTACAATTCCCTTAGTCATTTTGGAGATGTTATTGCGGATATTGTTGGAAAGATTCATTTTCCAACTATAACCGAGGAACGTAAGCAGGAATTATTAGAGAATTATAGGCAATGGGGAGAATATGGGTGGACGATTAACCCATGCGAGGAGGGAGGAAATCTTTTTAATAATGAGCCACCAAAGCTATTAAAGGATGCAGATAGAATGGCACTAAAGAATTGCAATGATATGGAAGGCATCCTTGGCTTTATTCGAAGTGATAAACGTGCCAAAAAGACGGATTTTAACGAAGCGGTTGCTTCTTTTAACGATGGTAGATATAAATCATGTGCAATGATAATGTTTTCGCTCGTTGATGCGCAGCTGATTCGGTTGCAAAGGAATGAGGAAACCTGTAACAAAAGACGTAGTGTCGGTGCGGGAGCAATAAAGAGGGTAAAAAAGAGAGCTGGTTTAGATGAAGGTGAGGAACTGCTCTGGATAGCGTTGTTTTATACAAATGTTTTTTCTTGCCTTGAAACTATGTTTGCTGATGGAAATGATTTTAAAGTACAACCCAAGATTATTAACAGGAACTTCCTGGATCATGGGATGATGACGGGACGAGTAAGCAGGAAAAGCTGTATCCAATTGTTTCTCTTATACTATAACATGCTAGAAATGCTAGAGATGCTGTATTAAGCAGTAATAAAGGAGACAAATGGCACTATTTAAGAGCTCTTCAGAAAAGGACTTAGACAGAATCATTCGATGCCTTGAGATGAATATGTCGAACAATTATAAGGATAACGCTCAGGATAACCTTAAGGAGTTTGAGATAAAGCTCAATGAGCTACGTTATTCTGAGAAGATCAATGATAAGATCTTCTCGAAATATGAATCAATCCTTGATTCGTACAAGGAGAAGATGAAGGGCTACAGTCACAAAGATCAGAAGCCATACTGGCACTGATATGAAAAGAGGGGCATTGGCGCAGCTGGGAGCGCGCAACACTGGCAGTGTTGAGGTCACGGGTTCGAATCCCGTATGCTCCATAAACACATTAAGTATCATATTTAATCCCGGAGTGCGGAAGATACGCTCCGGGATATTGCTGTCTTTTGGGATGATTATATCGCAAAGCAAATATATAAGGTGGACAAACAGCCCTGTTCATAGGGATGCCTGCTTTTTTTTATTTTTAAACTACTGGTTTACTGACATGAGCTCCCGGCAGATATAGAATGGTATCACGAACCGTCAATACAGGAATAAGCGAGGTGATTAAAATGAAAATGACATCTGCTTACGCAAACAAGCTTATCCGGAAGCTCCAGGAGGACAAAGGCTTTTGGGTCAACAAGGAGCGAAACTCCAGTACATACAGGTCCTCCGTAGACGAAGAACCGGTCATACCGGAATATGACTTCGAACAGGTGGCGGGAAACATCGCCGAGATCGACGAGAAGATCGTTCGAATCAAGCATGCCATAAACGTTTCCAACTCAACAAACGTCATCCGGGTTGGCGAGAAAGAAATGACGATTGACGAAATTCTCGTCAGGATGGCACAGCAGACCAGCAGAAAGATATTTCTGGATTGTCTGCGCAAGAAAGAACCCAAAACGCGTATCAACGCCGGGCCTTACGGGACAAGAAAACCGTCTCCGGAGTATGAATACATCAACTACGACCTGGAACTGGTCAAATCAGAATATGACCGTATTGATGCGGAAATAGCAGCCATGCAGATGGCTCTGGACAAATATAACCAGACCTTTGAATTTGAGGTTGAATACTAAGCCCGGTCATGGGGCGTTCCGAGCAGGCTTAACATATATACCACAACGAAAGAACTCTGTTAAAGAAAATGTTCAGCGTTTTTGTTCCCGGTTTTATGTGTTATTGTTTTATTCAGTTATTGTTTATCGTTGATTATTAGACGATCAAATACAAGGAGAATAAGCCTGCTGAAAACTTGTACCCGTTGCGGTACGGGCACTGAAGTTCGGTTACAGGTGCCCAATTCATTTTTCACATAAAATTTTTTTAACAGGGTAATTGATTTTATTTTTTATCCGATATATAATAAGCAGGCAGCAAACGGCTGCGTGATAAAGAAGCAATATTAGGAAATGATCAGAGTGCGGGATAATTATGCCCCAAACTCCGATTCCTGATGTTGGTTCTTTTTTTGTACCTTGAAAACCGAATATCGCTCTCCCTCACCGGAGAAACCCGGGGAAGCACCCGCGATGACCCATCGCAAAAGATGGCGAGCGTGCCTAGGGGAAGGGGGAGAGGAACAACTGTCAATTTTCTTTTATAAGAAAGGAGAACTGTTATGGCTCAGAACATGATCAAAAGCTACAAGGAAGTAAAACTTGACAGAAATGGCCGCGGAGAAGACCGGTTCTACAGGAATCCGCTCACCAGAGTCTTCCAATATGAGTACGCGCTCTACCTTACGGTAGCGGACCTCTTTGAAGCCGTAAGATGCAGATCCATGTGTGTGGACAGCCTGAAGCTTTATTTTCTGGAGCTCGGACATAAGAAGGAGCAAGCCGGAAATGAAGCGGATCAGGTCGTGCAGGGTGAAGATGGAAATAACAAGATCACCCGTGAGGATCTGCTGGCAGAGATGGAACTGCTTGTAAGCAAGGATGTGGTCGGGCACATTATTTTCCCGATGATAGGCAAATGTATCGCAGAAGTACGAACCGTATTGGAAGAAGACGGCACACACAGTTTCATCTTCACGGATGGCATCTACGGATTCAGGCTCCATCTTGATATCCAGAGGAAAGGACATCCGAAGAAGATCGAGGTCACGGACCTGGGAGAAAATGAACAGGTCCATGACCGGATCGAAATCGCTCATGCTGCACACGAAAGTGCGGCATGAGCTTTGTAAAAGCTGAGGGAACGCTTCATCTGTGATTTTAAACCACCGGTTGATTGAAGGCTGCGCATAACCCCTATATAATTGAATAATAGTAGTATGACAATGGGAGAATTGATTTTTACAAAGAGGAAGCTTACATATGAATGAAATGATCTGGGGAAAAACCTATGCATTGACAGATGAACTGGTAAAAGAACTTGACCGGATCGATCCGGTGCTCTTAGCTGCGCGGGAATACCAGGAGCAGTTTCCCGATTATCTGATACCGTATTCCTATTGGACGGATAAGAAGGAACGTCTGTATATCAGATGGAATATGGCTGACGGAACCGAGGACAGGCCGGTATGGCGATACTTTTACGATGAAAACAATGTTTTCTGCGCAGAAAAGATTAAAAGGAATTTTTCGAAAAAAGAACTGCTTCGGGGCAAAAATCCTGACGCGCCGGTTATAACGATCACGGGAGATACACACCGGAAATTTGACAGGTTGCTAAGTTTCACCAGGAAATTCGGTGTGGTTGAGGGAGATCTGATGATCATCCTCGGTGACGCAGGCATCAATTATTTTGGCGGCGGCGAAGATGATCTGCTCAAATACCGGTTGTCCAAACTCGGAATCGATCTTTTGTGCATACATGGAAATCACGAAATGAGACCGGAATCGACCGGGCTTTACTCCGAGAAGGAGTGGCACGGCGGAAAAGTGTATGTGGAAGATGCATATCCGTTTCTGATGTTTGCAAAAGACGGTGAGATTTATGACATTGGCGGATACAAAACCCTGGTGATCGGCGGCGCATACAGCGTTGATAAATTTACCCGACTGGCCTGGGGTTATCAGTGGTTTGCTGATGAACAGCCGTCTGATGAAACGAAGGCTTATGTTGAGAAACAACTTGAGAAGAATAACTGGTCGGTAGATGTTGTTCTGTCACATACTGTTCCATACAAATATCGTCCGGTGGATCTGTTTATCAGAGGGCTGGACCAGTCTACAGTCGACGACAGCACTGAGAGATGGCTGGGCGAGATAGAAGAGCGCCTGACATACAAAAGATGGTATGCAGGACATTTTCACTGTGACCGCGATGTCGACGATCTGAAGATCATGTACAGAAAGGTCGGACTCTTCATGAAGGACACAGATCTGAAATTTGAGATGGAGTGAAGATAATTTTATTTTTTGGCTCGACTATGACGTAACGTAATAGTTTATGATGTGCTTACACGTGAAGGAGATGAAAGCCATGAAGACAGTAAATGAGGTTAGTAAGCTGACGGGAGTGAGTATACGCACACTGCAGTATTACGACAAGATAGGACTCTTGAAACCGGCGGGGTATATCGGGTCCGGGTACAGGCTGTATGACGATGCAGCGCTGGAGAGACTGCAGCAGATCTTACTGTTTCGTGAGCTGGAGTTTCCGCTAAAAGATATCAAAGATATCGTTACCAGATCTGATTTTGACAAAAAGAAGGCACTGGAACAGCAGATTGAACTCTTAGAACTTCGGAAGGAACCGCTGCATTTGTTCATCGGGCGATTGAGATCTACTGTAAGTGATTGCATACAGCGTGTGCTATAAGGTATAGTGTAGATATATTCAGAGAGGTGAGCGCATGGAACGGGTAGCAATAAGGTCCTGGGGGAACAGCCAGGGAATACATATTTCCAAGGATGTATTAGAAAAAATGCACCTAAAGGTTTCTGATGTTTTGGATCTGGAAATAAAGGACAACACTATAGTGCTTAGAAAACAGTTTGTTCATAAATCTTTTGAAGAAAGACTAGCTGAATACAATGGAGAAATATCGGTTTGTGATTTTGACTGGGGTGAGTTAGAAACCGATGCAGTGCAGGGTATTTTTGAGTACGACTGATGGGGAAAACGATAATGAAAAAGGTGGTCGTCCTCGGCTGTTCCGGGAGCGGAAAGAGCACTTTTTCCGTACAACTGCATAAGGCTACGGGACTGCCCCTTTATCATCTGGACAATGTCTGGTGGAGACCTGACAGAACGCATATCACCAGGGAGGAGTTCGATGAAAAACTGGATGAACTTCTTGCTCGCGACAGTTGGATCATAGACGGTGATTACAGCAGGACATACGAAAAAAGGGTTTTGGCCTGTGATACGGTGATCTTTCTGGATTACGGTGAAGATGTGTGCATGAGAGGGATCATGGAAAGAGTCGGCAAAGAAAGGGGCGACATTCCTTGGACAGAAAACGAATTGGATCCCGAACTGGTAAAGCTTGTCAGGGAGTTTGAGACCGAGAATAAACCTGTTTTGCTTGCATTGTTTAAAAAGTATCCGGACAGGAATGTTATTACGTTTCACACAAGGGAGGAAGCAGAGCGCTGGCATACCGGTCTGGCTGGATGTTTCGATGAAAAGGTTTGCATATGTCCATCCGGCAGGCGGCAATATGTATACATCCGTCAAACTGACACCCGATGAACTGGAAAAGTGTTCCGGCGCTGCCGGGTGGTGTGATGTGTGCAAGGGATGGGAAGAATAGTATCTGCAGAAATGATAAAGCCTTACATAAATTTGCACATAAAAGTATGATTAGATAGGATAAATTAAGCAGGATAAATTAAGTATTGGCGTTTAGGGGGACTCAAATGTACGGTACCGGAACAAAGAAAATGCTCATGATGATGATCCTGGACATACTGAAGAAGTATTCCGATGAAAACCATCATCTGACGCAGCAGGAGATCTTGAAACTTCTTAAGAGCGAATACGGCATGTCCTGTGACAGGCGGTCGGTTAAGGCAAATATTGAGGCTCTGATAGAGATGGAGTATGACATCACGACGGAGAACGGATACGCGCTTCTCAGCCGTGAGTTTGATGATGCCGAACTCCGGATGCTGATCGATTCCGTGCTTTTTTCCAAGAATATAACCGGAACACAGTCAAAACGCCTCATTGATAAACTCAAGAGTTTCGGAAACAAGTATTTTGAAGCCAAAGTTTCTCATGTGGCGTCCTCTCCCTATCTGTCGAGGACGGATAATAAGCAGGTCATGATCACGGTCGGTGCGCTGAATGATGCCATCGACGGCAAGAAAAAAGTAAAATTCCGTTACACCAGCTATGGAACGGACTTTAAACTCCATGACAGGGGCAGGGATTATGTGGTAAATCCTTATCAGATGGTTGCGTCAAACGGGCATTATTACCTTCTCGGGAATCTTGACTGGTTTGATGACATTTCCTATTACAGGATCGAGAAGATCACGAATGTGGAGGTTTTAGAGGACAGGGTTAAGCCTATGAAAGAAGTTAAAGGGCTTGAAAACGGCCTCAATCTTCCCAAACACATGGCAGAATATATTTATCTGTTCTGCGGGGAAAGTGTTCCCGTTAAGCTGCGCTGCTCCACCGGGTCGATCGATACGCTTGTTGACTGGTTTGGAAAAGATATAAAGATCCTCGAAGAAAAGGACGGGCAGATACTTGTGCGGGTTGTCTGCAGCGAATACGCCATTCATTACTGGGCCCTGCAGTACGGACCGTATTTCGAGGTCATAGAGCCCAAGGCTGTCAGGGACCGGTTACGGGAAGATATCAACAAGATGGCCGAAAAGTACAGTAAAAAATAAAAGAGTGTAAAAGTTGTTCTGTAAATGAGATATCCTAAAATAATTACGAGCTGAATGGTGGAAAAACCACTGTTCAGCTCGTTTTGACTATACAAAAATCGGATGTCGCCTTTTTTGTCCACGCCGTTCTTTAGGGTGGGCAAAAATATGTACATGCACCTATGGTATATATAGTATACGGAGAGAACAATAAGAGCATAGTGAGCAGAAAAAAAGCGAGGTAAAGTATGAATTATTATGAATTAAACGTCAGTTTCAACAAGCGTGGGGACGGTTTCATGGTCATTGATGAAATGGTGCCGTTTGCTACCGGAGATGAAAAAAACGAAAAGAGATTTTACAGGGAACTCTGCAGAGAGATCAACGAAAAATTTGATATGGATACGGACAGAAAAACAAATGCATACGCATATTATGCCGAAGAAGGGATCGTTAAGTTCATTTTTGAGGCGGATCAGGATGAACTCAAAAAGTGCACTGTAAGAAAAAAGATCACGGAGATCTGTAAGGACAGGTACGGACAGGTTGAGGCTTCCGTTTCGAAAGCAAAAGAGATCACCTGTGAAGTGTACTATAAGCTGGGTCATCATGCCGAAAGAAAGGGTTACATTGATGACTTTGATGACAGGGAAATAGATATTTTCAGGAGTGACCGTCATCCATACATCATGAAAGAGGAACTGATCCCGGAAAAGGACTACACCCGGAAAAAACTGACGGATAAGGCCGAAGAATACCTGGCAGATGATTCGTTCCTAAGTGAGATCGACCGCATTTATTCCGGAGAAAACGAAAAAAATTACTACGGGAATCCCGTTCATTATATGTTGAGCGTGACCAGCCGTGATTCCATCGGCAATATGATCACATTGCTCGGGAGCGCTTTGCACGCAAATAAGAGAATACTGGGGAGACGCATTACAAGATTCAGTGAGATAGGGGAAAACTGTTACCGCGAAGATGAATTTGAACAGATGATCGCCAGAAGCGGCGGAAACATCACCGTGATCGAACTGGACGGTTCCTGTGAGGACCACGGAAACTATGCCCATGCCTATCATGAAGTCATAGAATACATCGATAAGCTTTTCAGAAAGTATCAAAGCAAAACACTCTTTGTTTTTGTAAAGAATCTGGAGCATCCCGGATTTGCCGATATCCTGCTTTCAAAGATCACGGATAAGGCCCGGGTCGTTGAGATCAAAGAAGGGGGCGGAGACGCAAAAAGCATCTTGCAATACATAAAAAAGGTTGCGGAGAAAGATGAGCAGCCGCTCGATGAGGCCGAGATCAAAAAGGCGCTCGGCAACAAAAAATACTTTAAAGTCGGAGAAGCGCATGAAATATATAACCGCTGTTTCAGCAATGCGCTTATGTACAGCGCTTATAAAGCATATAAGACATGCACGTACCTTAAGCCGGATGATAAGAAGAAAGAATCCAAACCTTATGATGAATTACAGAAGATGATCGGATTGACTGAGGTTAAGAAGATCGTGGATTCCATAATAAACAATGCCCGGATCCAGAAGATCAGAAGTGATAACGGCATGGATTCCTTCAAAACATCCCTGCATATGGTCTTTACAGGCAACCCCGGTTCTGCCAAGACTACGGTTGCCAGGCTTCTGGCGCAGATCCTTGCAAAGGAGGACATCATCGACAAGGCGGAAGTTGTCGAGTGCGGCAGATCGGATCTTGTCGGAAAGTATGTGGGCTGGACCGCCAAGGAAGTGAAGACGAAGTTTCGCCAGGCAAAAGGCGGGATCCTGTTCATCGATGAAGCGTATTCGCTTTTAGAGCATTGGGAAGGCTCCTATGGCGACGAAGCGATCAATACGATCGTGCAGGAGATGGAAAACCACAGAGATGATGTGATCGTGATATTTGCCGGATATCCCGAAAAAATGAAGGATTTCCTGGACAGAAACGAAGGATTAAGAAGCCGTATTGCCTTTCATATCGATTTTCCGGATTATGAACCGGGGGAACTGATGCGGATCCTTAAGCTCATGGCCGACGAGAAGGGCTTTTGCCTCGGAACGGGGGTCGAGGAAAAGTGCATGGAAGTTTTTAACAGAACGGCCAAACAGAAGGATTACGGTAACGGCCGCTTTGTCCGCAACCTTCTTGAACAGGCCATGCTGGCGCAGTCCAACAGACTGGCATCGGGATATAAGAACAAAAAAATCAGCCGCAGGGCGCTGATCAGCCTGAAGCCGGAAGACTTTGAGGTCAATGCAAGC
This sequence comes from Lachnospiraceae bacterium, assembly GCA_024695205.1. Lineage (GTDB taxonomy): Bacteria > Bacillota > Clostridia > Lachnospirales > Lachnospiraceae > RUG11977. The sequence continues at coordinate 614 of JAILIQ010000324.1, read as the reverse complement.
AAGCAGTACTCGGATCAGAAGATGAAAATTGGGTTTATCGGATCTCCATAATGTCGTTACGTTTCCCATAGAGAAGAATATTACGATCGGGAATTTGTCAGTTGGTGTACATAGGAGAGTTAATGAGGTTCACAAATCTTGAAAGGAAATAGAAAACTTCGGAAAAAGAGTATAGCCGGAATCAACAAAAAATATACCGGAGATATTAAGGACCGTGCATTGGTCCAAATAGGAAAAGAATTGGAGATAGTAAGAAAACAAGGATCCGCTCCGTGGTATCTGGCTGCTTTGGATGTACTGGATGCAGTAGATGCAAAACCGGAGGAATTTTGCCTGAAAGGTACGGGAGGATCTTCGTTACTAGCATATTCCCTTGGGCTATCCGATATAGAGCCATTAACGGCGTCCCCCGGCCTTTATCCGGAATTATACTTCGGTATATGCGGAGAAAAAATGCCGTATTTCGAATTCGATGTAACGATGAATCTTAGAGAACCGGAAGTAAATATTACAAGAGCTATACTTGATGCCAGAATCAATGCCGGAATGACACAGGTGGAACTGTCGCAGAAAAGCGGTATAAGTCAGGCAGATATCAGTCGATTGGAGAAAGG
>JAILIQ010000299.1 GCA_024695205.1 Lachnospiraceae bacterium | reverse complement strand
TGCCGCCCTGATGGTCAGTATCGCAAATAGCGACAGACCCAGCACGCACAACAGAAGTATTATGGACGGCAAGCCCACATTCAGCTTGAATTCGCTGCCTTTTTGCTCTTTCATTTCGGATATACTCCCTGTCTGATCATAAACAAAAAATGTATCAAATTCTTCTCAAAAAAATATCAAAATAGTGTCAGATGTAACTTTTTTACTATTCGATGCCAAGATGATCGACATCCAGCGAGATCAGTTCTTCGCCTTTCTTGTCGGTGATCGTTATCTTGCCTATATCAAAGGCACCGGCAGGACCTTTTCCCTCTTCGGTCAGTCTGCAGTCCATTTTGAACTGCGCCTTCTTCTCATATTCGGATGAACTCCCCAGTTCATTCCAGTCACTGTCATAATACATGACAGTCCATGATTCCGACCCGTTTCTGATCCCCTCGGCCCTGTTCTCGGCAAGTATCGTAGCCTTGCTGATGTTCACGGCTTTTTTCTGAATACGGTTGGCAGACAGATACATCTGCATGATGACAACACTTACTACCGCAAATATTGCGATGATTATGACCGATTCAACCAGAGGCAGCCGCGCGGTACTTTGTTTATCATATTTGTCAGCCATTACAAATCCTGCTTTCTTCTGTGAAAATAATCATTTATCGCTTCTTAATGCAAGCTTCAGGGTTTCGCGGTCTCCCGACGCATTGGCGGCACTCAGCAGGATACAGTCATCCTGTTTACTGATCGAAAAGTCGTCTATTTCCACCGTTTCGAAACCGAAATCAAAATCGGGCTCGTAACCCTCAACCTGTGTCAGTTCACACAGATAACCGTTCTTGTAATATATCAGGGTATTGTAGATATCACCGTCAAATTCTTCCGAAAGCACGAGCACATCCATACCGTCATACTCGGCAACATCGACACAGCCCTGAGCGTCGAACTGCCGGACTCTTGTCGCAACGTAGGACAGGGAAGTTCTCAGCTCGAAATTCTCATTTGAAGCAAGAACTACATTCTTGTATACCTGCATTCCTGCCGCAAGAAGTACCAGTGCAGATATCGCGAACAGCGCGATCAGCACGATCGTTCCTGCCGCATTGACCAGTTTGCTCCTTGAAGCAACCTTTTTATCATCCAAACCCGCCATAATCATCTCCGAAAACTATAGATCCTTCAGCCCTATCTCCTGAACACCGAAATGTTCGGAAATACGTTTGCCGCCGCGCAGTCATAGGTTACCATAAATGTGTCCTCATCGATGTGCACGCCGTAATTCTTCTCAAGATAATCAAGAGAAGAAGGATATCTTCCTTCATCGGCATAGCACTGGACGGCTGCCTTTCTTACCGCGGCAAGCGTCAGCTCCTGATCCTGTTCTATACTCATACGGTTGAACTTCACAACAACGAAGACCATGAGCGCGAGCATCGCGATACAGATCAGTATCGGAAGAATAATGCTCTTCCATATATCTTTACGTGAATTTCCCTTAAAATCCTTCATGATATAAGATCTCCCGGTTTAATCCAAAATACTTATCCTATCGAAGAGATCATGCTGACAAGCGGCATCATAACCGCGATCAGCACCGCTCCGACCATTATCGAAAGAACAACAACGAGAGTTGTTTCGATGATCGTTGTCATCTTGCCGAGAGAAGCCGTAGTCTTCTCATTGTACTGTTCGCTCAGCTTTGCAAATACAACGTCGGTCTCACCGGTCTTGGCTGCAACGCTTACAAGCCTGCTCTCCATTCCGGCGATAAGTCCGCTCTTTCGAAGAGCTTCATCAAGAGGAGCATCGTTCGTATAATATTTCAGGCAGTCGCCTATACGCTTCTTAACGGTTTCGTTGTCACAGTTCTCGTACTCGCTCTCAAGCGCCTCTGTGATATCCATGCCGCTTGCCATCATAAGTGACATCGAGGAAACGAACTTACCGGTCGCCATAAGTACCATAAGCCTGCCGGTAGGACCGAAGGATCCCGCTATCTTTGACAGCGTCTTCGAACCCGATTTGGTTCTTCCGTACAGAACAACCGCGATAACGAGTACAAACAGTACAAGAATGATGACTGCGATAACCTTGCCTGCCGTAAGGCCGGCCGTAAGAACATTCTCGGTCGCTGAGGAAACATCGCTGCTGAGTTCTTCAAACATATTCTCAAACATCGGCAGGATCTTCCATACAAGGATCACCATGATGCATGCCATTACGCCGAAAAGTATCATCGGATATGCAACAGCGCTCCTGATGCCTGATTTTATGCGGCTGTCACGTTCATAATAATCCGAAAGGGATCTCATGACATCCTCAAGACGTCCGGTTTTTTCTCCGACCTCGACCATATGGTTCATATACTCGGGAAATGCACCGGTCCTGCTGAGTGCCTCATAAAACGGTATATTGTCGTTAACACTGTCATCAAGCTGTTTCAGAACGGCTTTGGTTCTGGCATCCTCCATCTCGCTGTAGAGCATGTAAATACCTTCATGCAGCGAAATGCCGCCATGCATCAGCATGGCGATCTGATCGCAGAACATTGCGACCTCATCGGAGTTGAACACCTTACCGGTCGGGGATTTGGCCCCGTTCCCGGGTTTTACGTTATCGGATTTGGTATCGGTTTTGGATTCGGCGTTATCCTGAGCTTCCCCGTCATCGTCCTTCCACGAATCATTGAAATCAACGATGTAATCGCTCCCGCCGTCTTTCTTTTCCGTATCTTTCGGTTCGCTCTCCTTGTTCTCATCATCGTAAAAAACATAATCATCATTCATAAATGACAAATCCCCCTCAAAAAACGATCAATATTCCCTTAGCTAAACCTTTATAAGATCTCGGTGATCTTAACCTCCCTCTGCTTTGAAAGATCTACAAATATATCATCAACCTGAACAATAGGCTTTGAGAGTTCCGATTTATTCAACAGTACGATCTTGCCGATCTTATCATCAGACAAGCGCACGGTATGGTTCATATATACTTCCGTGATCTGCTCAAGGAGTGGAACAAGGAACTGCGGGTCAAATTTGGTATAGCCTTCATTTTCGAAGCTTCTTACCACTTCGAACGGACAAATCCTCGGTCTGTAGATCCTGTCCGAGGTCATCGCGTCATAGACATCGGCGATAGAGGTGATCATCGCAAAGCTGTTGATCTGATCCCCGCTCTTGCCGTAAGGATAACCGCTTCCGTCCGCCCTTTCGTGATGCTGGAGCACCGCCATCTTGATCCGGTCGTCGATCTTCTTGTCCTTGATTATGTCATAGCCCTTGGTCGTATGCGTCTTGACGATCGCATATTCTGCTTCCGTAAGAGCGTCCGGCTTGTGCAGGATCTCTCTCGGAACGGTGGTCTTGCCGACATCATGAAGAAGCCCGGCAAGTGTCAGGACTCTCTGTTCCTCTTCATTCATCCCCAGCCACTTGGCAAAGCAGTTGTTGATCAGAGATACATTCACGCTGTGCATGTATGTCATCTCGTCATAGTCGCGGATGCAGTGCAGCATATTGAAGATACGGCTTTTACCGCCGCTCTCGATGATCATCCTGTCAACCTCGCCGACAAGAAAATCCCCGTCCAACTCTGCATTTTCGACAATGACCTTGTTCATCTGATCCTTCAGCGCGGAAACCGTATGATCGTAATTCTTCGAGAATTCCCTGAACTCCACACTGTTCTTGAGCTGCTGCGTAAGTGTGATATTGGTCTCGGGCGCCGCCTGTTTATATACTGTGATCGAATCAACCGCATAGAACATGATCTTGGAGATCTTCTGAGCATCAAGAACAGCTCCTGCGTTCAGGATCACCTGATTGTTTCTCGAAAATATATCCTTAGCCAGCTCCATACCGGGCATAGCCCTGCTTATCAATATTCTTTCAATTGGCCTGTTGTCCGAATTATCGTTAGACATCCGCTCACCTCCTATACCTTCTCAAGATAATAGTAACACACTAAAATAAAAATAACAAGAATTTTGCGATTTATGGTGTTACTAAATAAAAGATCTCATTTATAAAACTTCTGTGCCTCATCAAATCTCGAACGGATCGCAGAGGTATTTCGTATCTGCTTTACGGCATTTGTGCGAAGTGTTACGAAATCATCAAGTTTTCCCATGTATTCGCCTGCGGTTATCTCCCCGTTGGCAACATATGTAAGCCCCTTCTCCCAGCTTGCGGTAAGTTCGGGATTGAGCAGCTGTCTTAAGCTTGCATCCACCACTTCGTAGATCATCTCTCCCTGAAGGGTCGGGGTTATGATCTGCGTCTTTTTATTCAGGGCCAGATATGAGATGCGAACCAGCTTGCTCAGTATCTCGGCTCTTGTAGCGCTCGTCCCGATGCCGCTGCCCTTGATCTGCGCGCGCAGATCCTCATCCTCTATCAGCTGTCCGGCATTCTCCATCGCAAGTATGAGCGAACCCGAATTGTATCTTTTGGGTGCGGAGGTTTCCCCGGTCCTTATCCCGAAGTTCTCCACATTGAGCAGATCGCCTTTTTTCAGCTTTTCGACGGCAGCAAGTCCGTCGGCAGCGATCTCCTGCTCATCATCATTCTCATTCTTTTTTTCGGACTGTTCGCCGCTGCCGGCTTTATCATCCTGTCCGTTTTTTGCAGTGCTGTCTTCCTGCTTTGCTTTGGTCTTGCCGGCCACTCTCATCCAGCCTTCGTCCATCAGCACCTTAAATCCGGCAAAAAACTTCTCCTCCCCGATCGCCGTCACTATCGAGATCCTGCGATATACCGCGGGAGGATAGAAAATGCTTAAGAACCGCCTGCATATCAGCTCATATACCTTCTTCGCGACGGGCTTTAAGGAATTGAAAGCGTTCAGACCCTGTCCCGTAGGTATGATCGCGTAATGATCGGTGATCTGTTTATCGTTGACATACCTGGTCTTCGCGATCCCTTTATACGACCCGTTCGAAATGATCTCCCCGGCAAATGCCGACACAGGCTCAAAACCCTTAAGACCCGCAATATTCCTGTCGATCTCCTTCGAAACGGCTGTAGACAGTACCCTGGCGTCCGTTCTCGGATAGGTAACGAGTTTTTTCTCATATAATTCCTGTGTTACGGCAAGAGTTTCATCGGGACTTATCTTGAAAAGCTTCGAGCATTCGTTCTGCAGTTCGGCGAGATTAAACAGAAGCGGCGCGTTCTTGTTTTCCTTTTTCTTTTCTATGCTTACGATCTGTCCGGTCAGGTTTTCAGGGGTCCCGGTCTTATAATAATTGGGGGTGCCGTCGGCAGAATTCGCGGGAGCGGATGCTTCAAACACCAGATCCCCGGGCTCTTTTTTCATCAGCGAAGCGATAAGTTTTTCGGCATCCTCTTTTGATCTGAAGCCGTTTTCCTTGTACATGCAGGGGGCATTGAAATATGCCGATCCTTCAACAGCCCTGAACTCGCCCTCAAACTGCGCACCCTGGGCGCCGAGTCCCGCAACGACCCTGTAGAAAGGCGTCTTTACAAAATTCCTTATTTCCCTTTCCCGTCGTACGACCATTCCGAGAACACAGGTCATGACTCTTCCGACGGATATCGCTCCGGGTTTGTCGATATGCAGAAACGATTTTACTTCCTGCCCGAACTTAAGCGTCAGTATCCTCGAAAAATTGATGCCCATCAGATAATCTTCCTTCGCGCGCAGATATGCCGCGTCGGACAGATTGTTGTATTCGCTCAGGGGTTTGGCCTCGCGTATCCCTCTTAAGACCTCTTCTTCGGTCTGCGAATCGATCCATACTCTTCTTTTATCCTTTGTTTCGGGAACCTGGGCCATCCGGTCCACAAGTCTGTAAATATATTCGCCCTCGCGTCCGGAGTCCGTACACACATATATCCTTTCGACGTCGGCCCTGTTTAAGAGTCCCTTGACTATATTGAACTGTTTTTCGACATCCTTTATGACTTCATATTTGAATTCCTTCGGGATGAAAGGCAGAGTATCATATCTCCAGCTTTTAAGTGCGGGATCGTAGCTTTCGGGATAGCTCATCGTGATCAGATGTCCGACGCACCAGGTAACGACATTCTGTGCGGACTCAAGATACCCGTCGCCTTTTCTGAAGCTGTCCTTGAGTGCTTTGGCAAATTCCTGGGCGACACTGGGTTTCTCGGCTATATATAAATTCTTGCCCATTGCTTATAAAATTCCTTCTATAATTATAAAATCACCTTTTATTATACCATTTTCCGAGACAAAAATAAACAATTTTTATCATTTTATCCGTTTCGATTTTTAACAAGATACCTATTGCGTTTTTTTCAATAATTGGCTATTATTGGAATTGCTTTTTTTGTTAAGAGCAGATTTTCATTTCTAACAAATTTACAGGAGGAGATTTATGAAGAAGATTATCGCACTGCTTCTTGCAGCAGTAATGGTAATGTCTCTTGCCGCATGTTCCAAGGACAGTTCCAATAACGGCGGCAGCTCAAACGACAGCGCAAAGAGCGATTTCAAGATCGGCGTTGTTCTTGTCGGTGATGAGAACGAAGGTTATACCTACGCTCACATCGACGGTATCAAGAAGGCCATGAAGGCCAACGGAATTGCGGATGATCAGGTTATCTGGTACTATTCCGTACCCGAGAACGAGGAATGTTACGACAAGTGCATCCAGTGTGTATCACAGGGCTGCAAGCTCGTTATAACCAACTCTTACGGCCATCAGTCACATGCACAGCTTGCCGCTTCGGAGAATCCCGATGTTCAGTTCGTTGCAATGACCGGTGACACCGCTTACAAGTCGGGGCTTAAGAATTTCAAGAACGCATTCAACCAGACCTACCAGTCACGTTATATTTCAGGTATCGTTGCAGGTCTTAAGATCAAGGAACTTGTTGAGGCAGGCAAGCTTACCGACAAAAATTACGATGCCAACGGCAACGTTAAGGTTGGATATGTAGGCGCTTTCCCCTATGCAGAGGTTATTTCCGGTTTCACAGGATTCTTCCTTGGAATCAAGTCTGTTTATCCCAATGTTGTTATGGATGTTACCTATACCAACAGCTGGTTTGATATCTCAGCCGAAGGACAGGCAGCCGATATGCTTACTTCACGCGGATGCGTGATCATCGGACAGCATGCGGACTCAACAGGTGCTCCCGCAGCCTGCGAAGCAGCTCTTAAGGCCGGTACCGTTGTTTATTCCGTAGGTTACAACATTGACATGCTCTCTGTTGCTCCTACCGCTGCTCTTACTTCCGCATCCAACGACTGGAGCGTTTACTACACCTACGCTATCAAGACTGCCATGAACGGCGGACAGATCAAGACAGACTGGTCCGAAGGTTATGACACCGGTGCGGTTTGCATCACTCCTCTCGGAGCTTCATGCGCAGCAGGAACCAAGGAAGCCGTAGAGAAGGCTGAGGCAGATATCAAGGCCGGCACACTTCATGTATTTGACATCAACAACTTCACCGTTGAGGGACAGAAAGTTACTTCAGCTCTGTGCTTCGACTCGGACGGAGATTTTGTTTATGATCAGCAGCAAGCTATCAAAGACGGTTACTATCATGAGTCGGAATTCATTTCCGCTCCTTCGTTCAATATGATAGTTGACGGAATCAATATCCTTAACTGATCCTTTTAAGATCCGGTCATTATACAGGATAACCTTACAGAGGGCTGTCGCCACGTTGCGACAGCCCTCTGAATTTTTAAGTTTACTTTGGAATCCAATTATGGTAACATTTCTATATGTTTGTTTATAAAAAAGGGGGGACTGAATTTGGACAGCAACAATGCACAGACAGGCAGCAATACGCCGGTTCTTGACAACAGTCCGGACAGCGGTACAGGCTACGCTGTCAGAATGCAGGATATAACAAAAACCTTTGGAAGTGTCACAGCCAACAACAAAGTAACACTTGAGCTGAAAAAAGGCGAGATCCTTGCCATTCTTGGGGAGAACGGCAGCGGAAAGACAACTCTTATGAACATGCTCTCAGGCATTTATTTCCCTGACAGCGGTAAGATATTCATCGATGATAAAGAAGTCCACATCACATCTCCAAAGGACGCTTATGTATACGGTATCGGTATGATACACCAGCATTTTAAGCTTGTGGATGTTTTTACCGTTTCCGAAAATATAATCCTCGGCATCGAAGACAGCGGCAAATACGATCTGAAGGCCGTAAGTGCCAGGGTCAGGGAGATAGCCGACCGTTACGGATTCATTATCGATCCCGACAAAAAGATTTACGAGCTTTCCGTTTCGCAAAAACAGACAGTTGAGATCATCAAGGCACTCTACCGCGGAGCCAATATACTCATCCTTGACGAACCGACCGCTGTTCTTACCCCTCAGGAGACCGACAAGCTTTTTGCCGTAATGAGGAGCATGAAAAAAGACGGCAAGTCGATCATCATCATTACCCATAAACTGAATGAGGTTATGGAGATCTCCGACCGTGTTGCCATACTGCGAAAAGGCGATTACATCGGAAGCCGGATGACCAGTGAGACCAATCCCCAGGCGCTTACCGATCTGATGGTCGGACATGCCACAACGCTTGATATCGACCGGCCCGATCCCGTGGATCCCAAGCCCCGGCTTGTGATACAGGGTCTTACATGTCTTGATAAAGAGGGCGTTAAGCGGCTTGACAATGTTACATTTACGGCCAATTCGGGAGAGATCCTCGGTATTGCCGGTATAGCCGGTTCCGGACAGAAGGAACTGCTCGAAGCGATCAGCGGACTGTATCCTGTCAGCTCCGGCTCGATCATATATAAACCCGGAGATGTCCCCGATTCGGAGCTGGTCGGACTCGATCCGCTTTCCATCCGCAAAAAGGGCGTCGCCATGGCATTTGTCCCCGAAGACCGTCTCGGAATGGGTCTTGTCGGTTCGATGGGAATGACAGGCAACATGATGCTGCGGTCATGGCGTGACCATAAGGGTATCTTCACCGATACAAAAGCCCCGGGCGAGCTTGCCAATCATATCTGGCAGGAGCTTGAGGTTGTTACGCCGAGTACTTCATTTCCGGTAAGACGCATGTCCGGCGGTAATGTACAGAAGGTGCTTGTCGGACGGGAGATAGCCTCTTCCCCCACGGTACTGATGACGGCATATGCCGTAAGAGGTCTTGATATAAATACGTCATACACCATTTATAATCTTTTGACCGAGCAGAAAAGAAAAGGCGTTGCGGTCATATATGTCGGCGAGGACCTTGATGTTCTTCTTGCCCTGTGTGACCGTCTGGTAGTCCTGTGCGGCGGGCAGGTATCGGGTATCGTCGATGCAAGAAAGATAACCAAAGAAGAAGTCGGACTGCTCATGACGCAGTACAGAAAGGAGGAGGCTTAACATGTCCGATAAACATGAAAAAACTCATGTTCATTTACATGAACCTCTGATCAGGATCGCCAAACGTGAAAACGTCAGTCGTTCCCAGTCCATAGCGATCAGACTGGTCGGCCTTCTTCTCGCCCTTCTGATCTGCGCTCTTCTGATAGTGGCAATTGTGGACATAAATCCTCTTAAGGTGTACGGGACCATGTTTGACGGTGCCTTCGGCAACAATATCCGCATTTGGAATACGATCCGTGACACCATGACGCTGCTTTGTATAGCAGTCGGGCTCGCCCCCGCATTCGCGATGAAATTCTGGAATATCGGTGCCGAAGGTCAGATCCTTGTCGGCGGTCTTGTTACGGTAGCCTGCATGAAATATTTTTCGGCGCTGCCCAATATACTGCTCCTTCTTATCATGCTTATCACCAGTGTGATCGCCGGAGCCATCTGGGGCTTCTTCCCCGGTTTCTTCAAGGCCCACTGGAATACCAATGAAACACTGTTCACCCTTATGATGAACTACATTGCGATCCAGATCACCTCATTCATGGTAGCCAACTGGGAGAATCCTCCCGGATCGAATACGGTCGGTGTAGTCAATGCGATGAGCAAAAAAGGCTGGCTTCCGAGTATGTTCAACGCCATCCCCAACAAGGATTTCGGCTGGAACGTGGTAATAGTGATGCTTATCACGGTCGGTATGTATATTTACCTGAACCGGACCAAGCAGGGCTACGAGATATCCGTTATCGGTGATTCCGTTAATACGGCCCGCTACGCAGGTATCCGTGTCAATAAGGTTTATATCCGTACCATGGCGATCTCCGGTGCTGTCTGCGGACTTGCCGGATTTATCGCGGTTTCGGGCGCAAGCCACACCATTTCGACAGGAACTGCCGGAGGCAGAGGTTTTACCGCGATCATAGTCGCATGGCTTGCCAAATTCAATCCGTTTGTGATGATCCTTATCTCCCTGCTGCTGGTATTTCTTAACAAAGGTGCCTCGCAGATAGCGTCGGTCTATGCGATCAACGATTACATGTCACAGATCATCACAGGTATAATCCTCTTCTTCCTTCTCGGAAGTGAGTTTTTCATCAATTACCGTCTGCTGTTCAGACACGGCAAGTCGGCAAAAGCGGCGGGGAGGTGAAACGAAATGATCACATTGATACACAGCGCCATCCTGTTCGGTACGATCATAATGTTCGGCGCTCTCGGAGAGATCCTTACCGAAAAATCGGGCAATCTGAACCTTGGAGTACCCGGTATCATGTATCTGGGCGGTATCGCCGGTCTGTCAGCTTCATTTTTCTATGAAAACGGCAATCCCAACCCCGTGCCCTGGATCTCGGTCGTACTTGCGCTTATTGCCTCATTCGGCGCTTCGATGCTCGGAGGACTTATCTACAGTTTTCTGACGATAACCCTCAGGACCAATCAGAATGTAACGGGTCTGACACTTACGATCTTCGGAGCCGGCATCGGCAATTTCTTCGGAGGAATGCTCCAGAACTTCTCCGGAGGTGTCGGCCAGATATCCGTAGCCGCTGCCTCATCGGCATTCCGGGCTTATTCATCCACTCTCGCCGGCAATGATACGCATGATCCGCGTTATGCGATCTTCGGATACGGCTGGATGACTTATGTAGCGATAATAATCGCCATCGTTCTGTACTGGTTCCTGAACAAAACACGCAAGGGTCTTAATTTAAGATCCGTCGGCGAAAGCCCCGCTACCGCGGATGCCGCAGGAATCAACGTCACACTTTACAAATATCTCGGAACCTGTATCGGTGCGGGCATCTCCGGTTTCGGAGGACTGTACTATACGATGGATTATATCAAAGGCACCTGGGCCAATGACGGAACGATCGAAGCGCTCGGCTGGCTGGCAGTGGCTTTGGTTATATTTTCAACATGGCGTCCGATCAACGCGATTTGGGGATCGTATGTGTTCGGTATCGCATATTGGGCATTTTTGTACATCAGTGTAGCCAACCGCTACACCACGGAATTATTCAAGATGATCCCTTATGTCGTAACCCTGCTGGTACTCATCTTTGTATCACTCAGACGCAAACGTGAGGATCAGCCGCCGGCACATCTGGGACTGCCTTATTTCAGAGAGGACAGGTAAAACATAATAATTATTGGGAGGGGACTGCCTATGCAGCTTGAGGAAAGAAAAGAATACTATCGCGAACATGAACAGCTCTGCCGCAAAAATGATGCCATCGCTCCGGAACTGTACACCGAATACGGAGTGTTTAAGGGATTGCGCGATCAGAACGGTAACGGAGTCTTATCCGGTCTGACAAATATTTCCAAGGTGACCGCTTTTAAATATGAAAACGGTGAAAAGATACCGTGTGACGGTGAACTCTGGTACAGAGGTTACACGATCGGACGCCTGATCGGTTCACTTGGCGAGAACAGGCTTGGATTTGAACGTATAGCTTACCTTCTGTTATACGGGGAGCTTCCCTCACCCGGGGAAGAATCCGCATTCTTTGAACTGATCGGCGATTACAGGACCCTGCCGTCCAATTTCACGCGCGACGTCATAATGAAAGCACCGAGCAGCGACATCATGAATTCCATGACGCGAAGCATCCTTACGCTTGCCTCATATGATAAAAAAGCCACGGTCACGACCGTTAAGAACTCGCTGCGCCAGTGTGTGAGGCTGATAAGTGAGTTTCCGCTGCTGGCGGTATATGCTTATCATGCATACAATTATTCGTCAAACGGCGAAAGTATGATCATACACCGCCCGGATCCCGCTCTTTCAACAGCCGAAAACATCCTTATGATGCTTCGCCCCGACAGGCATTATACCGCTACCGAAGCCAAGGTTCTCGATACCGCCCTGATCCTTCATATGGAACACGGCGGAGGAAACAATTCCACATTTACGACAAGAGTTGTTACTTCTTCCGGTTCCGATACATACTCGACCATCGCTGCGGCCATGTCATCGCTTAAAGGCCCCAAGCATGGCGGAGCCAATATCAAAGTCATGGAAATGATGAACGATATAAGGGCTCACGTTGCGGATCACTCGGACCGCGAAGAATTAAGCGCATATCTGACAAAGATCCTTGATAAAGAAGCATTTGACCAGAAAGGGCTGATATACGGAATGGGACATGCCGTATACTCTCTTTCTGACCCGAGAGAGCGCATTTTCAGAGGCTTCGTTGAGGAGCTTGTAGAGGAAAAGGGCAAGGAAAAAGAATTCGATCTTTATCTGGCCATCGAGGAGCTCGCTCCGAAGCTTATCGCACGGAAAAGAAAGATATTTAAAGGTGTCAGCCCCAATGTGGACTTTTTCAGCGGATTTGTTTATGAGATGCTCGGCATCCCCACCGAACTGTTTACGGCAATGTTTGCGATCGCCAGGATCGTCGGCTGGAGTGCACACCGCATAGAAGAACTGATCTGTATGGACAAGATAATCCGTCCTGCTTATTACAGTGTTATGAAAGAAAAAGATTTAGAGGAGGAAATTTAAGATGCCCTGGTGTCCTAAATGTAAAAATGAGTATCAGGAAGGCATTACCGTCTGTGCCGACTGCGGGATTCCGCTCGTGGACGAGCTTCCCGCAGAAGATGACAGCGTAGCCGTAGCATTTATCGAAGAGGAGGAACTTGCAAACAGACTTAAAGAATATCTGGAATTCAGTTCTATCCCGACAACATGCGAATATGACGATGAACAGGAAGCTTTTGCGGTTAAGGTCGAACCCGGCCGGTTAAATGAAGCAAAAACCGCTTTCCACGCCTTCTATAAGGTCGAAAAAACACGCGAGAACGGGCTTGAGCTTGAAAAAAAGCTCCGCGACGTTCTTCCCGGTATCATTCACGACCATAACGGCGATGAGTCAGATACCGAAATGCCGGAAGATGTTTCGGAAGCACTCGAAAGTCTCGATATAGACAGCCTTTCCGATGAAGAGAAAAGCCTTCTTGCCCAGGCTATCGTATCAGAGCAGGTATACAAGCCCGCCGAGGTTTATGTCACAAAGTCAGACGAAAGCAAAGACATGTTCTCCACCGCGATAACCTTCCTTGTTTTCGCTGCCACGCTGCTTGTGTTCCTTGTACTCAATCTTACCAATGTTGTAACGGTGTTCAATAACACCGCTTCGATCATAACCATGGGAGCCCTTGCTGTCGGATGCTGTCTGGTAGGCATAAACGCCATCAAAAGATCCCGCAAAGCCGAAATAGCCTCCCATGACGAAGAAAAACTGACCGCTTCCATCAAAGAATGGTTCAAGTCCAACATTACCGACTCGACTTTTAAGGAACTCGAAGGAAGCGAGCTCAGCGATGAGATCCTCTATCTTAAGCGTGCCGAGATCATCCGCAGAAACCTGAATGAAGCCTATCCGAACCTTAACGATGATTACGCTGACGCATTGATCGACGATTTCTACGATGAATATTTCTCAGGAGAGTCTGCGGTTCCCGAATCCGAAGCAGAAACAGAGAGTACAGATGACGAAAGCGAAGCTGATCTGTAAAAGTGCAGTTCACATCCCGAACATTATTACAAGCTATAAAATCATATTTATAAAAAATGCCCCCGGTCGAAGCTATAACATACCGCTTCCGACAGGGGACTTTTTTATTCTCTTTAAATCTTTGTAACCGGTTTCGGACAGTCTCACGTCCCGGAACCTAGTTCAGATTGGAGATAACCCTTACACGGCACTCCAGCTTGCGGCCGTTGACCATCGCATAAACTGTAGTTGTTCCGAGTGCCTTGGCTGTAACCTGGCCGTTTCTCATCTCGGCGATCTCCTGGTTGGAGGTACCCCATCTTACAGTCAGATTGTTCCTGCTGCCGCCGTCGATCTCAAGATTGAGGAGCAGCTTCTCGTACTGGTACAGAGTTACCGAAGTCTCACTAAGGCCTACAACATATACCGTACAGGTACCCTTCTTGCCCGACTGGGTCATAAGGGTGATCGTTGCGTTTCCTACCTGTCTTGCGGTAATACGGCCATTTGCATCAACTACGGCTACCGAAGGATTATCTGTGCTCCATGTATAACTCTCGGTAATATTGCCCGGAGTAAATGTAGCTATTACATTCTTCGACTCTCCTATCGTCATAACAAGTTCGGAATTGTCAAATGTAACATTTGAAGCATAAACCGGATTGCTGACCTTGACAACAACAGTTCCGGTAACATCGGGATCATCTGGCGCGGTAGCTATAACAGTCGTAGTACCCGCCTTAAGACCCGTGATACGTCCCTTCTGATTGACAATGGCAATTGAAGGATCGTTGGAAGTCCATGTCGGCTGATAGGTGATCTCCTGAGGATATGTCGAAAATTCGATCTGTTTGGATTCACCGACTATCAGTTCAATATAGCTCATCTCGGGATCGATATCGATACTGTCGGTCGCCTTGAATACGGTCAGTTCACATTCCGCGTACTCTCCGCTTCCGTCGGTCGCGGTAACTATGATCATACACTGACCTACCGCAACACCGGTAACATAGCCCTTCTCATTGACAGTTGCAATGCTTCTGTCCGAAGTAGACCATGAAACGGTCTTATTGGTCGCAGTAACGCCCGAAACAGTTGCTTCAAGCTTGATCCTCTTGCCCACACCGACCTCGGCGGTTTCCTGGATCGTGATGTCCGTAACTCTCTCAAGTACCGTTACCACGCAATAACTCATGTATTCGCCATCATTGGTCACACATTTTATAAGCGTTGTTCCGCCCTTCTTGCCTTTTACCTTTCCTCTGTCATCGATCGAAGCAACATCCGGTTTTGATGAAGACCATGTAACCGAAATATCGGAGGCGGTCTTCGGTTCTATTGTGGCTATCAGATCAAGTTCGTCCCCGACATAGATCTCAGCCTCGTTAGAATTCAGTTTGATACCTGTAACCTGCTGTGATACAACAACATTGACATAGGCTGTGATACCGGTGGCTGTCTTGGCGAGGATAACGCAGGTTCCCTTGCCCTTGGCACTGATCTTGCCTTTGTTGCTGACCGTAGCGACCTTGGAATTGCTCGTCTCAAAAGCGATCTCATCCGAAGAATCCGCAGGAGTCAGTGTAGCTTCAAGATTGTAAACATCACCGACGTTCATCTGCAGTGAGGTAACATCCAGTTTTATCGAAGCCGCATTCCTCATTACGGTAACCGTACACATCGTAAATAAACCGGTTCCGTCGGTTGTCTGTACCGTAATAACTGTTGTACCCACATTCTTGGCGGTGATATAACCCGATGCATCAACCGTCGCGATCTTGGAATCCACAGTATTCCACTTCAATGCAACATTTGAGGCATTATCGGGCTTGATCGTATATGTGATCCTGTGTTTCTCACCCACAAACATGAGAATGTCTTTTTCATCAAGATTTATCGAAGAAACACCCTGCAGAACGGTAAATGTACACTGGGCCATTCTTCCGTTCTCCGTTGTGACCGTGATAACGGCACTTCCGGGCTTAACAAGCTTAACCTTTCCGTTTGCATCCACGGTAACGACCTTGGTATTCGAAGAAGACCATTTCAGCGACTGATTCTCAGGAAGAGCCGGCTTGCATGTGGCATACAGCTGATAGAAGCCTGTGGTAAGCGGCAGCGTTACTTCCTTATCCGAAAGCTCTATTGACTCGATCTCCTGTATTACCTTGATTATCTTTGTGGCAACAATGGCATTTTCCCTGTTGAGTGCGGAAACGACAACCGTTCCTTCCTTTACACCGGTTATTGTCATTGAAAGTGCCGAAGTATCGGCAACAGAAGCTATACTTTCATCCGAGCACGACCAGACAAGCTCTATTCCGTTCAGCTTGGGTGAGATCGTTGCGGAGATCGTAAGATTGTCTCCTACAAGTACATAGTCCTGTTTGGCCGTAAGCTCTATCTTATTGACCGAATCGACTACCTTGATACGGCAGCGGGCCTGTTTGGTAACGCCGTTCACCTTGATCCTTACGGTCACATTGGCATCACCGACCGCGACAGCCGTAACAAGTCCTGTCTCGTCCACAGTTACCACGCCCGGATCGCTTGAAGACCATGTGATCTCTCCCTGATAAGGATTGGGCGCAGTAAGGGAAAGCTGCAATACGGAACCCAAAGGCATCGTTTCGGAAGTATGGCTGATGGTAATACCGTTTACAACCTTTACATTGACATTGATATCGCTTCCGTCATAACGGATAGCCGAAGAAGAAGCCGCATATGCACCGAAAACATTCTCAATGACCTTATCGCTGATCTTGCTGACCCTGATCGTTGTATCTCCGATACCTTTCGCTTCGACAATACCGTCGTTTAAGCCGACAGTAGCGATCTGGGCATCCTCGGTATAGAATCTGAACGAATCGGACGGAAGATTGGAATTGCTGAGCAGATCATAACTGTCAAATACATTGGAATTGTAGTAATTGAGGATAATCGATCTGGTCGGGAAATTCAGGGGAACGACAATCGTAACGCCCTGGTACTGGATATTCGTTGCCTTTAATCCGCCGGTACCTTTACCGTAGGTCTCAAGTATACGGCTCGCCGTCGAATCCTTAACGGCGATCGCCGTAAGATGGTATACGCCTGCAGGAAGATTGTTGAGGACAACGCGCCCCGAAGCCGAGCTTATTTCCATCTTATCCGCAAATTTCTTGGTAATATCCTTGGATGTATCGGGCGTATCTCCCTGATACAGTTCCCATCTGAGCGTGTCGGCATACGCCGCATTGGACTGTATGATTATCTGCTCCTGCGAAGGATCCGCAAGAATGGTGTATTTTGTCTGATAATCGGTAGTATAGCCTACCGCATAGGATTGGGGCACAACAACGACGTTAAATTCAAGCCAGTCGTTCTCGCTTCTCTTTTCATTGATCGTCTTGGTAGAAACCTTGATCCTCGCAAATCCTGCGGACCTCGCCGTTATCATACCTGTAAGCGAATCAACCTCGACTACCGAAGGGTCTGAGGATTCCCAGATAAGCGCGGTCGCCGGATTCTCAAGATCCTTAGGATCGACATCACTCGGAATGAATCCGGTCTTACCGGCTGCCTTGGCCTCCGCCGTATACTGATAATCCACATATTTCAGTTTTCTCAGATAATGGTATCCGTCGGGAAAATCGGAAGATTCCTTCGTATAAAGCTGCAGGGTCTTACTGTCCTCTCCTTCACCGTTCTGCGCAAGCAACAGACCGTAATACTGTCCGGCCGCCTGATTTACCATTATATTATTGTTGCCGTTTGTTTCATTATCCGACCATTCAAGCGGAACATAGATCGAGCAG
>JAILIQ010000295.1 GCA_024695205.1 Lachnospiraceae bacterium | reverse complement strand
TGTCAGTTCAATATCATTGCCGTCATAATACTTAAAATCCAGCGAAGTATATTCTGCCACAGGAACAGTTGATGTCGTACAAACAATCCTTGCAACATCAGCTAATGTATCTGATACTGCGGTAAAGTTAGACTCATCATTTCCAATCTTTACATAATATACTCTGTTAGCAGTAAAATCTGAAAAATAAGAAACCGTCACAGTTCCGTCAGCATAACTGATCTTATCGATCGAAATGCTGTAAGGTACAGAAATTCCGCTCTCTTTGTAAGTGATCTTAATATCCTCTTTCTCGATATCACTCTTTACACTGTCGCCCGAAATGGTGATAACATTGGTTGCCTTCTGGCTTACTGTGAGTTTCTTTACTTCGGGGGTCGGAGTAGGTGTAGCTGTAGGCTCTGGTGTAGGTGTAGCTGTAGGAACAGCAGTAGGAACAGGTGTCGCAGTAGGAGCAGGTGTTGTTTCGGATGCCGAACCGCCAACGGTTACACTCTTTCCAACACTTACACTGGTCTTTGAACCATCAGCTTCGGTAATGGTCACCTTTTTACCACTGCCGTTTTTCAGACTGATCACAGCGCCGTCTTCCTTACCGTTTACAGTCGTGCCCTCGGCACCGGTTTCAAGTGTAATATCAGCTGCCTTGTAAACATATAACTTGACAGGAGTAACAGACTTGATAGCAGCACCGGTCTTCTTTACATAAATCTTTGTTTTGGCTGAAGGAGTACCACTGATATCAAGCTCGCCGCCCTTGTAGGTATAAAGCTTTGAAATTGTTCCGTTGTTAACCAGACTCAGATTGGTCTTTGAGCTGACCTTTAAAGTGATAACTTCACCTTCGATGTTCACACTGTCGGTCGCGTTTTTCTTCGCAAGTGTAAGAGTCTTGACTTTGGCGCCCTTGGCAACGTTCAGAGTCAGCTTTTTGTCTGCAACCTTGATCGTGTTGCCTACAGCCTTCTCGGTATAAGTAGCGGCGTCATCAACAGTAATACTCTTAAATACAGCATTGTTCTCGATAGTTGCCTTGGCAGACTTAACATAAAGATCTATCTTGCTGTACTTGGCATCACCGATCTTAAACGTCAGTTTATCACTTGTCTTGATCGTGATCTTGGTGTACTTACCGTTTGTGAGAGCTTCATTCAGAGCGCTCTGAGTAGTTACAGTCGTACTGGATGAAGCGGCCTGCGCAGGAATGCTGCCGAATACAAGAACAAGAGCAAGCATGACTGCGAGAATCCTCGTAAATCTTTTCATAAAAATCCTCCTATTCTTTTGATCCTGATGCCATTTACCGGCATCTTTATCATTGCGGAAGGCATCTGATCATTGCGGTCACAAAAATGATCCCGCAACGATACCCTCCATAAATAAAATTATAACCTATTTGGTTTGTCTGTACAATGACAAATTAAGGTCAAATATATGGCATTTGACCTTAACATGTTTTTCCTTTATCCGATTATCCCTCTGGCCGCCAGTTCATTCATTACGATCAGAGCAATCATCAGTACGAATGCTATGATCAGCGGAATTGTAAATATTTTCCCGGATTTTTCAGGTTTCCTGAATATATCACATATATATTCCCACCTGCCGCATCTTTTAGATATAAATCTGAACAGCATGAAAGCCAGAAATCCACCTATCGCAGCAGGGAAAAGGCTTCCCATTATCGAAACGAGAACCTGTTGTTTGGAGAACATCTCAGGTGTAGCCGAGATAACAGAATCTATACTTAATTCTTCCGAACCCACGATCCCCATGATCATGTCTATAGTCTGAGTATCGCCGGCCGCCTTCGCCTCTTCAAGCAGGGAATTGAGAAATTCAAACAGCCTGGGCAGCACATAAACCATAGTTGTCGAAAACAGGTTTACAAGACAGTGTACGATCATACTCGAAAAAATGGAATCTGTTGCTTCCACTATCAGCGAGAAAATGATCCCCAGAGCGACCGCGTAAGTTATCTGGTTGAGATTTCCGTGCAGCAGTCCGAAAAGTGCACCGCTTAAAAATATCGCGGCGAGCGGATTCACCTTTCGATAAGTATTATAGAATACTCCTCTGTAAGTCAGTTCCTCACAGAATGCAGGGATCAGCGCAACCACTATGGCCGCGACAGGATACGGTATCTCGCTGCTGACCTGAAAGATAAGGTTGCTGAACGTAGTGGCCGAATACAGGTACGATATCGTATTAAGCAGTGTAAGCACAGGCATCAGGCAAATGTACATAAGCACGCATAAAAGGATGTTTGAGATCCTGATCCTTTTGAATCTGCAGGGTGCGACTGATCTTCTGACAAAGATCAGATAACACAAAACAGGAAGGATATAGATTGCCTGTGAGAATAAAAGCCTTGCGGTAACGGTGTTTCCCAGAAGCTTATCGACCCCCAGAATTATAAGTATCTGCGGCAATATGAGCAATATCAGAAAAACAATGTTTACCGCCTCAACATGCTTCTGATCGTCTGTTTTAACAATAGCCGGATTATACTCTTTTTCCATTTTGACCTCCATGGCGCAAACGAAGTGAATATCCGATACTCACTTCCGGCCGATTGTGTTTTCAATGTCGGCCTGCTGTTGACATGATACATCATTTTTGACCGGAGCGCAATTTATTCTGTTAATCGCCCGGCAGATATGTTATCATAAATACGGAGTGACAAACACAGACAGCAAAATGTGTTTTCATTAAAGATCAGAATATTGGCAGGTATACGTATAAAAATATGTCAATATCCCGCAACAAGAATCCTACCGGAGGTTAATACCATGATCCAGCTGGGCAAAGTACAGAATCTTGAGGTACTCAGATTAACATCTGTCGGAGCATATATCGGAGAAGCACCCGATCCTCTTGCGGTATTCTCAAAACAGGCCTCCGCCAATTCTTCAAGTCTCACCGGAATAACCGATGTTCTTTTGCCGTCCAATGAGATAAAATCCCCGCTCAAGGCCGGCGATACGGTCAGAGCTTTTGTATATCTTGATTCGGAAGACAGGCCCATAGCCTCTCTTAAGGAGCCCGCACTTACGATCGGCTCCATTGCTTCTCTCGAAGTATCCGATGTCAACAGGAACGGAGCCTTTCTCGAATGGGGCTTCCCCAAGCAGCTGTTTCTGCCTTTTAAGGAACAGACAGCCAAACCCGTACCCGGAGACCATGTTCTTGTAACCCTTTATGTCGACAGGTCAAAACGTCTTTGCGCAACCATGCGGCTTTACAAATGTTTACGACTTGACTCCGAATATAAGGCTTCCGACCGCGTACGAGGCACCGTCTATGAGATCGACGGACGTCATGGCGCTTATATAGCCGTTGACAATCTTTTCTCCGGAATGATCCCTACCAAGGAACTCGTACGTGAACTGAAAGTCGGTGATGTCTTAAGTCTGCGCGTAAGCCGTGTTCTTGAAGACGGCAAGCTTGAACTCAGCATGCGTGAGCCCGGATATCTTCAGATACACATTGACTGCGACTTCATCATAAATGAGCTAAAAAAAGCTCCCGGAGGCTTCCTCCCCTATAATGACGCAAGCGGAGCCGCGACTGTCAAGGAACGTTTCAAAATATCGAAAAATTCATTCAAGCGCGCTATAGGCCATCTTATGAAGGAAAACAAGATCGAAATAACGGAAAAAGGCATACGGCTGATCTTAAAGCAATGACCTGATACACCATTAAAAAGCGGCACGGTTGATACCGTGCCGTGATCTTTTATTCTGTCATTCCGCTGTTTCTTCGTCAAGTATTCCAAGAAGCTGTTCAGCCTCTATAGGCTTGGCAACGAGATGCTTTAACCCTATACTCCTGATCTCTTCGATCGTATCCTGATCGCACAGTGAACTTAACATCACTATCTTCTGCCCGGGATTATCCTTAAGTATCTCGGCGGCGGCTTCGATCCCGTCGATCCCCGGCATGATGATATCCATGGTAATAATATCCGGCTTCAGGTCTTTGGCCATTATTATACCATCTTCGCCATTCTTGGCACAGCCTGCAACTTCATAGCCATGATCCTTAACTATATCCGTGATCTCCCGTGCGATAAAAGGTGAGTCGTCTACAATAAGTATTGTCTTCATACTATCATTCCTCCTTGGCTAATCCCTGCAGGTTTGAATAATCAGGCAGGACATCATATCTTATAACAATACGGAGATCACCGTATTCACCCGTCAGACCGGTACTGACCATATTGCTGTATGCAGTATCGGCATTATCCGTATAGGCGCCTTCGACAAGCACGGGGATAACAAACCGTGACGGATGGCCGGTCTTGTTATTGATATCCGAGATAAATCTTCCGAAAAAGATGTTCACAAATTCAAGAAAATATGCTTCCCGTTCATCTCTCGGAAGTTCTCTTCCGTTGCTCATCCTCTCCACGATCTTCCTTGCAAATCCGCGGGGAAGCGTCATTACCGCCTTCGAAATAAAATTACCGCGTGACATCACAACTACAGACAACGGATTGCTGATCTCTTCAGGAACGGAAGACGAATCCGCCAGCTCGATCCCGGCCAGCTGTCTGGTTACCGAAATAAAGATCGACTGAATACTGTCTCTGATAGTTAAACTGCTCAGCTCGATGACGTTCTACCTCCTTTTCGGGTTGCGGTCCGTCTGTAAAGGAGACGGTAAAAACTGCCGACAACAGACTCCGGTCAGTTATCAAGGAATCTCATCTTGGCTGAATCCTTCTGCTTCTTCTGCTCAACAGGCTTCGGCTTGTTGCTTTCAAGGATACCGTTGATATCCTGCATAACCTTGCCCTTACAGTTGGCACAGAAGCGACCCGTAAGAATGTTGGCACCACAGCTCTCGCACTCAAGTCCGACACCTGATCCTTCGGCAAATGACAGTCTTTCTTCACGTACCCACTGCTTTATGATCTTAACCGATACTTCGGTGGCATCCGATACCTTCTGAATATTGGCTCCGGGGTTATCTCTTATATATTCCTTGACTACCTGGAACTTCTCTTCCAGTAGTTTCATACAGTTCGGGCATACCGGGGTTGTACGTCCGAGATAGTTGTAAAGTTTACCGCAGCTTCTGCATGATCTGACTTCCATAGGTAAAACCTCCTGTGCTTCTTTTTTGTATTTCAGGTTCCGGCTCCGGCTGCAACGCTCAGGATCCCGACTCTTGCAACACCTGCATCCAGCAGTATCCTGGTACAGGCTTCCATCGTCGAACCTGTTGTATAAATATCATCCACGATCATAACCTTACGGAATGACCGGGCGATAATACTTTCTGAATATTTGGCGGTATTACAGGCAAACGCCTTTTTCAGATTGGCGCTCCTGTTCTCCTGTCCCAGAGTTTTCTGGGCAACGGTTTTTCTGTTCCTGATCAGAAGATCATTGACCACTCCGATCCCAAGTGCCCTGCCGATACCTTCAGCCAGCAGTTCCGCCTGATTGTACCCCCTTAAGGCTCTTTTGCTTCGATGAATGGGGACCGGAACAAGAATATCCGGAGCAAATCCCGTAATATCCCCTGCGTGTGACCTAAGAACTTCATCGACATAATAATCGGCGTTTTCCTTCCAGCCGTGAAACTTAAAATCACTCATCGAGCGTTTCATGCCGGCATCGTACACAAATACCGAGATCCCGTTTGAATATCCGTGATCCTTGCTGCGGCACTCTTCACAATATTCCGTATCATCGTTAACATGCCTTCCGCATTTTATGCAGTACGGCGGCCGGATCTTTTTGAAGGCATCCCTGCACTCCGGACAGATGAGCATATCTGCCGGAACAGCGCCTCTGCAGTGCGGACAGCGCCGCGGATATACGGCTCTCAATAAAACATTTATCAAAATACTCTCCTAATATTTTAGCACAAATTCCTGTTTTTTGCATCATTTTTATTAGTTTTTTGTATTTATTTTGCGGCAGCTTCCCGCAAACGCTCTTCAAATCCCGAATACCGCTTGTTTTCACTGGTATTGTCAGTCATTTTTCTTACTGTATCTTCCGACCCTATTATTACCACACATTTTCTAGCACGTGTTACGGCAGTATACAGAAGATTCCTGTTAAACAGCATCGACGGACCCATGAGCAGGGGCAGGATCACCGCAGGATACTCGCTTCCCTGCGATTTATGTATAGTCACCGCATACGCCAGTTCAAGCTCGTCAAGCATACTGAACGGATACTCAACAAGTCTTTCGTCATCAAAACGTATGATCATATGCTCCGCAAATGTATTGATACTTGCTATAACGCCGCAGTCACCGTTAAATATACCGTTACCCTTATCGATCAGAAACCCTTTTGAGCTTCTTACTTCCCACTCGATCTGGTAATCATTCTTTATCTGCATGACCTTGTCGCCTTCGCGGAATACCATATTTCTGTACTCTTTCTCGCGTTTTCCGGGCGCTTTGGGATTGAGCTTCTCCTGCAGGATCACGTTCAGTCTTTCAACGCCGAGCTCACCCTTGCGCATGGGTGTAAGTATCTGAATGTCAAAAGGCTGCGCCCCGATATAATCCGGCAGCTTGCCGGTGATCATGCCCAGCATCGATGATGCCACCGAGTCCGCATCATTCTTTCGCAGATAAAAGAAATCCCTGCTTTTGTTGTTCAGAACAGGATATTCACCATTATTGATCCTGTGCGCGTTCATGATGATATCGCTGAGCGCCGCCTGTCTGAATATCGTATTCAGTCTGATAACGCTGAAAACACCTGAATCTATGATATTTTTAAGGACACATCCGGGCCCCACGCTCGGAAGCTGGTTAACATCACCTACCATGACCAGTCTCGTACCTGTGCCGATCGCCTTTAACAGCGCATTCATGATCGTGATGTCCACCATGGACATTTCATCAATGATCACAGCATCGGCTTCAAGCGGGTTTTCATCATTCCTCTCAAATGAATACTTTCCTGCATTTATTGAGTCATCCGTATCCCCCACTGGTTTCAGTTCGAGCAGTCGATGGATAGTGGATGCCTGATGCCCGGTCGTTTCATATATCCTTTTTGCCGCACGGCCTGTCGGCGCTGCCAGAAGGATATCCATTCCTTCGCTTTCGAAATATCTGATAATGGCATTGATCGTTGTCGTCTTACCTGTTCCGGGTCCGCCCGTCAGAACAAGAACCCCGCATTTGGCGGCTTCCCGTACGGCCTTTTTCTGGAGTTCGTCAAACTCCATATCCATTTCATTTTCTATTTCGGCAATTTTCCCTTCGATCCTGTGTTCCGGGATCCTGTAGGTTACATTCAGATCGTTCAGCATCCGGGCACAGTTCAATTCCATAAAATAGAAAACGGAAGTATATATGCGCTTTTCACCGTCATTTGTGAGATTTAACACGATCTTCTTTTCGATCAGCAGACGGTCAAGCTGTCTTGACACCTCATCCTCACTGACCTGAAGCATCCGGACCGCATTCCGCAGCAGAATGTCCCAGGGCAGACAGGTATGGCCGTTGGCGCTGCCTTCTGCAAGAACATACGCGATCCCGGCACGTATCCTGTATTCCGAATTCCTTGATATCCCGACGCGCGAGGCTATCGCATCAGCTGTCTTAAATCCCACTCCGCTTATGACTTCGGCGATCTTGTAGGGATTCGTTTCTATCAGGTCATACATGTCCGGCCCGAACTGTTTATAGATTTTGATTGCAAGATTTGAGGAAATTCCGTACTGCTGAAGAAACATCATAGATCTTCTCTGTTCCTTCAGTTCTTCGAATTGTTCGGCGATCGAGCGAGCGATACGCTCACTGATGCCTTTTATGGAAATGAGTTTTTCGGGCTCGGTCTCGATAACTTTAAATGTATCGTCTCCAAAAGCCCTGACTATCCTTGCTGCAAGTGCCCTGCCTACTCCTTTGATGGTCCCGGACCCAAGGTACATCTCCATTGCCGAAGCGTCCTCTGGTTCCGTCACATGACAGGTCCTGACCGAGATCTGATCTCCGTATGCCGGATGTCTGGTCTTTTCTCCTTCGATCTCTAAATATTCACCTTCACTGATGTGGGGGATCACACCGACACATACGATGTTGTCCTTCTCTCCCGCAACATTAAGTTCAAGTACCGTAAATCCGCTTTCCGGACTGCGATAGGTAATCCTTTCGACACAACCCTTAATGACCATAGTCCCTCTTCATTGCTTCATAGAGCTGTTGGGCAATCCCGAGCTCCCCGTTTTCGGCTATCTGATTGGAATATTCTTCATACAGCCTGCCCTTAAATAAGGTCAGATATTTATTTTCATTCTCTTCGCTCGGAACTACAGCCTCTTTTACCTTGGTCATCACCTGCTCGACAAGATATGCCTCAAAGCTCTTGCATGCCTGCATGAGCTCCGCGTCACTGGCTTTGTTGAGATTCTTAAGGCTGCTTAAGGACTTCTCAAGGTCAGCGGCTTTGGAAGCCTTGGCCCTGGAAGTGTTCAGATCGTTCATAACAGAATTGATATCGCCGTTAAATGAAATAGACATATGGAAGTCCTTTCTTAAAAAAGAGCACATCGCACCTCGCGAGCTGTCGCTCGCTCGGTCGTCAGACGGCCGCTTCGCGTCCGTCCCGGCGTTCGCCACACGACCACTCGGATATATATAGTTGACCGCTCAGGCATACTGCCTGGCAGTCAATTATATATATCCGGGTGCGATGTGTGGCTCACTTATGATCGGAGATTGTTGGCTTGCTGGAGCATTTCGTCCGAAGCCTGGATAACCTTGGAGTTCATTTCGTATGCACGCTGGGTCACGATCAGATTGACGATCTCGTCGGCAGTCTGCACATTCGAACCTTCAAGGTAGTTGGAATGGACCTTGCTCACTACAAGCATTCCGTCTTCGCCTTCAAATCTGGGAGCTCCCGAATTCTCGCTCTCCGTAAAATAGGTTCCGGATATTTTTTTAAGTCCTTCGGGGTTGTTGAACTGGGCAAGCCCTATCTGTATTCCCAGCATACGAATGGATCCGTTTTCGTCGGGATACAAGAAATTACCGTATTCGTCTGTCTGAAGCTGGTTAAGATCAAGTTCCTCGGGGTTGAATTTTATAGGTTCACCCTGTGTATCCAGAACGTTAAAGCCTTCAGCTGTTGCAAGGGCTACTCCGTCCGTATCCATGGAAAGTTTGAAAGAACCGCTTCGTGTATATCCGATCTCTCCGTTGGGCATCCCAATCCTGAAGAATCCGTCGCCTTCTATCGCAAAATCGTAGGCATTGCCGGTCTCGAGCATAGAGCCCTGTACAAATCTTGATGTAAGCCCCGAAACCCTTACACCGAGTCCGACCTGGGCAACGGTAGGCTTGGGATCGCCGTTGTTGTCGGTTTGTTTACGCTGCAGCTTCTGGTAAAGAAGCGTAGAAAATTCCGTAGTCTGCTTTTTATATCCTGCTGTATTGACATTGGCCAGATTGTTGGCCAGATTATCCAGACTGACCTGCTGGGAAATCATTCCCGAAGCGCCGGTCCACAATGATCTGAGCATATGGTCACCTCCGATAAGAATAACGTGTCACAGATAAGGGATCAGACCTTACCAAGTGAAGAAACCGCCAGTTCCATGGTTGAATCGACTGATCTGATCACTTTCTGGCCCGCTTCGTATGCACGGGTGATCGCGATCAGGTTTACCATCTCACTTACAACCTGAACATTGGATTGTTCGGTATAGCCCTGACGTATGACGCCTTCGGCATCCTTCTCTGTCGCTCCGTCTATCGGAAGGTAATAATTGTCGCCGAATTTCTTAAGATAATCATAATCTTCATAATCCCGGATGAAAATACGGTCTGTGGCAACTCCGTCTTCGTAGATCGTTCCGTCGGTATCGATCACTACCTCATGGGAATCGTTCGAGACCTGTACGTCTCCGTTCTCTCCCTGAAGATGATTGCCGTCGGCATCCACGATATAGCCGTCCTCTGTCTTGTGGAAGCTTCCGCATCTGGTGATCACCTCAAACTGTTCACCCGATGTTCTCGTAAAGTTCACCACAAAGAACCCGTTGCCTTCAAGCGCAAGATCGTAAGTGCTGCCGGTTTCCCGAAGCGAGCCCTGCGAGTAGTCGGTATATGTCTCGCCGACCTTGACTCCAAGGCGCATCTCACCGATAGCACGCTTCTGCCAGTCTTCCGACTTATCGCGGATCTTGATCGTCATAAGCTTATCAAAGCTCTGACTGGTCGCTCCTTCTTTCTTGAATCCGATGGTTGCGGAGTTCGCCATATTGTTGGATATGACATCA
>JAILIQ010000252.1 GCA_024695205.1 Lachnospiraceae bacterium | reverse complement strand
TGTGTTTGATTTCTTAAGGCACGGAGATAAGAGAGTGTCAATGTTCGGTATTTCCGATGACTACGACCTTGACGAGACTCTTAAGATCATGGCTTTAAGATACGAGCTTTTTACGATCTATCCGCAGTATGCGCAGTTTACGATCTGTACGGATGTTGATGAAAATACGATCGCGGCGATAAAGGAGAATCAGGCCGAATTAAAGGGCGTTGAGATACGTCAGGTGACTTCAAGGATCTACAATGACAGTCCTTATTTTTCACATATTCTCGGCTACACCGGGACTATGAACGAGGATGAAGTCCTCGCCATGAATGAGAACCGGGAAGAGGATGTGTTCAATACTTCGGATGTGATCGGAAAAACCGGCGTTGAGAAGGAAATGGACGCGGTACTTCGAGGAATGAAGGGCACCGAAGAGATGACCGTCAATGCTTCGGGCAAGGTTGTATCGACCAGGACCGTTACGGCACCCGAGGCCGGAAGCGATATTTACCTTACCATCGACAGGGAGCTTCAGATAGCCTGCTATCATATCCTTGAGAACAATATTGCGGCGGTGCTTATTTCCAAGATAGTCAATAAAATGGACTATGGCGAAAAAGGCAAGGATGCGAGCAATATCACGATCCCGGTCTATGAAGTATATTTTTCGTTTATAGATAACGGTCTGATCGATATACAGCATTTTTACAAGGATGATGCCACGGAACTGGAAAAGTCCGTATTTACGAAATTTACGAATAAGAAAAATGAAGTATACCGGAAGCTCGCGGCTATCCTTTCATACTCGGAGCCTACGATAAACAGCAGGCTCAATGACGAATACGAAGGATATATCGATTATATCTATTCGATGCTCAGATCACGGAAGGTTCTGCTCAAGGGAAATATCAACGAGAAGGACCCTGTATACATAAGATATACAGAGGACAAGATCTCATTGTCGGAATTTCTGCAGTATTCGATCGATATGCAGTGGATAGATCTTTCCATGCTCGGCATCGGAAGCGACTACAATACCAACGAAGAGGTTTACAACAAGCTTTCGGACTATATTTTTGATGAGCTTTCCACGGATGAGAGCTTTGAAAAGATGATCTATAAAGTGCTCATCTTTTCATATAATCTCACCGGACGCGAGATGTGCATGCTCCTGTACGACCAGGGTGTTCTCGAGTATGACGATACAGACTATAAGCGCCTTGATTACGGAAGGGTAAGTGCCTACAATTTTGTTATCGAAAAGCTTAAGACGCTTGAGATCAAACCCGGTATGCTGGCTCTTGAGCCGTGCAGCGGCTCGATAGTCATTACCGATGTCAATTCGGGAGATGTGCTTGCGCTTGTTACTTATCCGAGCTATGACAACAATATGCTCGCAAATAAGATCAACTGGGATTATTACAGCAGCCTCCTTGAAAACAAGGCGACACCGCTGTTGAACCGTGCAACGCAGCAAATGACGGCAACCGGTTCGACATTCAAGCCGCTTATGGCATTTGCGGGACTTGGCGAAGGGCTTATCACGACCACAACCAAGATCAAGGACGAAGGTATCTTCGAGCTTGTAGAACCTTCTCCGAAATGCTGGAAATACCCGGGCAATCACGGTTCGATCAATGTAACTCAGGCGATACAGCATTCATGTAACTATTTCTTTTACGATATCGGTTACAGGATGGCGCTTGATTCGGCGGAGGAATACAGCGATTCGCTCGGTATCTCAAAGATCCAGAAATATGCTTCGATGTTCGGTCTTTCGGATAAATCCGGAGTGGAAGTGCCCGAATCAATGCCTTCCATCTCAAGTATAGACGCTGTTCGTACCTCGATAGGTTATTATCACAACTTTTCACCGGTACAGATCTCGAGATATGTGACAGCGGTCGCCAACAAAGGAACCGTATACAATCTTACGCTCGTGGATGCATTATTTGACAAAGAAAAAAATGTTGTTGTAGATAATGCCGCAACAGTGTATAATGATATAGATAGCTATACGGAAAAGGAATGGTCGGCTGTTCAGCAGGGAATGTACGATGTTGTAAACACTTCCGTTAACGGTCTGATGAGAATGTACGGCGATCTCGGCTTTAAGGTTGCCGGCAAGACAGGTACGGCGCAGGTAAGCCTGACACATCCGAGTAACTGTCTGTTTATCTCTTTTGCACCTTATTCCGATCCCGAGATCAGCGTTACGGCAGTCATGCCCAACGGCTATCAGTCGGCGAACGCGGCCAAGCTTGCGCGTGAGGTATACGGTCTGTATTTCAACGAAGAGAACAAGGAAGCTCTTCTTTCCGGAGATCTTACTACGACAAGTGTTACCGATATTTCGGTATCTGACTGATATCTTAAAGTATCAATAAAATCCGGCGGATCATGTTCCAATGGGAACGGAATCTGCCATTTACGGAGAATCATATGGATAATTCTGTTATTATTAAGGGCAATAAAAACGGTATTACCGTTATTCTCGACAATAAGCTCGATTTTGACACACTTAAGGACAAGATCGCTGCAAAGTTCAGGGATTCTTCCAAGATCCTCGGCGAATGCAAGACTGCGATCGCTTTTCAGGGAAGAAAGCTGAGCGATTCGGAAGAGATCGAGATCCTTGACACGATCGGAGCTAATTCCAATCTTGACATTGTCTGCGTGATCAATGAGGATGACGATAAGAACAAGTCATTTGGGAATGCTGTAGACAAGAAGCTTATGGATGACTCGGCGAACGTCGCTGTATTTAAAAAAGGGATACTGCGCGGAGGAGATAACGAGATACAGGATAAGAGCATCATTCTGCTCGGGGATGTCAATCCGAACGCCAATATCACTTCGGACGGGAATATCATAGTTCTCGGATCGCTTAAGGGTATGGCTCACGCCGGTGCTTCGGGCAACAGAAACGCTTTTATATTTGCACTTGACCTGCAGCCGATGCAGCTCAGGATCGCGGATACGATAGCACAGCCGGACAAGGAAAATCCCATTGATCCGGGTCCGATGATCGCATATCTCGAACAGGATAACATCTGTATAGAACCCGTCAGCAAAAAAGCCGTGAACGCCATAAAGCTGACGCCCAGCATATTATGATCCCGGATAAGGGTCGGGATGATCTGATAATGTAAATAAAAAATGTAATCATACAGGGAGGAAATCATTTTTATGGGCGAAGTAATCGTTGTTACGTCCGGAAAGGGCGGTGTCGGTAAAACAACCACAACTGCCAATGTCGGAACCGGTCTTGCAAAACTTGACAAGAAAGTGGCACTTATCGATACCGATATAGGTCTTCGTAATCTAGACGTTGTCATGGGTCTTGAGAACCGTATCGTCTACAATCTTGTTGATGTTGTGGAAGGCAACTGTACGATAAAGAAGGCTTTGATCAAGGATAAGCGCTATCCGAACCTTTATCTCATGCCTTCGGCACAGACCAGAGATAAATCCGCAGTTACACCCGAACAGATGAAGCAGCTCTGCGAGCAGCTTAAGAAGGAATTTGACTATGTCATCATGGACTGTCCCGCAGGTATCGAGCAGGGCTTTAAGAATGCCATTGCAGGTGCCGACAGGGCGCTTGTCGTTACAACTCCCGAAGTATCGGCAGTTCGTGACGCAGACAGGATCATCGGACTTCTCGAAGCAAGCGAGATGGCCAGGACCGATCTGATCGTTAACCGTCTCCGTTCGGATATGGTTAACCGCGGTGACATGATGTCAAGCAGTGATGTTGTTGATATTCTTGCGATCGACCTTATAGGTGTTGTACCCGATGATGAGAACATTGTTATCGCGACCAATAACGGTGAACCTCTTGTGGGAGACAGTTCACTTGCCGGACAGGCATATATGAATATTTGTCGCAGGATCATCGGAGAAGAAGTTCCTTTCCTTGATCTTACCGTCAAAAAAGGATTCTTCAGCAGACTGTTCGGAAGATAAGGGGGTATACAAAAATGTCACTTGCTGATTTATTCAGAAGAAAACCCAGCTCGGGAAACAATGCGAAGAGCAGACTGCAGCTGGCACTTGTTGCCGACCGTACCGGATGCTCTCCCGAGATTATGGAAAAGATCAAGAATGATATAATCAATGTTTTATCAAAATATGTCGAGATCGATACCGAAGGTCTTGATATCAATATTACTCAGACTCAGTCTGAGAACGGACAGGGTAACGTTCCGGCGCTTTATGCCAATATCCCTATAAAAGAGCTCAGACGTCACGAATGATTGATTTATGCTTAACAAGATCAAAGACTTTATAGTTAACCTGTTTAACAGGATCATCGGGATCAAAAGGTATGACTTTAAAAGCTATAGTGTTTTGCTGCTTGCGATCGTTTATATCATCGGTTTTATCGGGATATACCTGATCAGCATACTGCAGGATTCCGACGAAAATCTGGCACAGAAACAGATTGCCGCATATGCGGCAGGATTCTTTCTGATCCTGTTTATTTCGATGATCGATTATCATTTCATCGGAAAATATTATATCATTTTGTACCTTATAAGCCTTGGATTGCTGCTTGTATGCAGGTTTTCCAACAGTTACCCTATCTACGGCTGGGCACATTATGATGCAAGAAGATGGATCAAAATAGGGGGTGATCCGTCAGCCGGTATCAATAATACCGGTTTCGAGTTTATGCCGTCCGAGATAACAAAGATGGCGATGATCGTATTTATAGCCAAATTTTTCGATGTTTGTTACAAGAAGATAAAAAAAATATGGGTGATGCTTCTTGCAATGGTTTTTATGGCGGTTCCGACATATCTGATAATGACTCAGACGGATCTGTCGACCAGCATCGTTCTTGTGGCAATGTTTGCGGTCATGCTTTTTGCCTCTGAAGTACCTATGAAGTTCATACTTCCGTTTGTTATCGTCGGAGTTCCGGTCGCTGCAGGTCTGTTCTGGTATGTTATACAGCCGGATCAGGTGCTTTTAAAGCCGTATCAGCAGCGAAGGATACTTGCCGCATTACATCCCGAGATGTTTCCCGAACTTACATATCAGCAGGATAACGCCGCGTCGGCAATACGTTCCGGCGGGATGATCGGAAAAATGCTTTCGGGTGACACAGGCGTTAGGGGGACGACCTATGTGCCCGTAAAGGAAAGCGATTTTATCTTTACCGCTGTTGCCGAGGAATTCGGCTTCATCGGATCTATCCTGATCATCGCGCTGTATATGATACTTATATTTTTGATCATCAGGATAGCCAAAAGGGCGAAAGATTATCTGGGGATGATGATCGCCATCGGTACGGGAGCGCTGTTTTCGTTTCAGGTTTTCATCAATATCGGCGTTGTTACGTCGTTACTGCCGAATACAGGCATCGCGTTACCTTTTATGAGTTCGGGACTCAGTGCATTGCTCATGAATCTGATCCTGATCGCAATCGTACTCAACGTCAGTCTGCAACCCAAGACTGAAGTTCCTGTGGAGAAGGATGAATACGAGTTTTTATAACAAAACGGGTAAGGTTTTCTGACCGTATGATTGTTATGGGGGTGTGTGTATGAATATTGGGTTTATTGCGCATGACGCAAAAAAAGTACTGATGCAGAGCTTCTGTATCGCTTACCGTGGTATTTTGAGCAAACATACCATATATGCGACCGGAACGACCGGCAGGCTGATAGAAGAGGCGGCCAATCTTCCGGTGCATAAATTTCTAGCGGGGCATTTGGGCGGAGAACAGCAATTCGGAGCGCTGATCGAGCATAATGAGATCGATCTCGTTATATTTCTGCGCGATCCGCTGTCGCCCAAAACGCATGAGCCGAATCTGTCCAATATAGTTCAGTTATGCGATTCGTTCAATATACCGATCGCAACGAATCTGGCTACGGCAGAGCTTCTGATCCATGCGCTCGAACGCGGTGATCTTGACTGGAGAGAGCTTTACAAATGAGAAAACTGTTGTTTTTTATGCTGCTATGCGGTATCGTTACAGGTTGTTGTTCGTGTTTTTCACAGACAACCGTTCCGCTGTCTTACTATGACGGGAGTTATATGCCCAAAGTCACACAGTACAGCGGTATTGACCTTACTGCCGGCGGCATTTCTCATGTCAATCCGGAAATACATTTTCTGTATGAGGATATCTGTTTTGCCAAGGATAATGTTTCAACGGGAAATGATTATGATTTTACCTGTGCTTCGGCAGCCTGCTACGATGTGACCGACAATAAGGTCATATATTCTCATGACGTATTTAAAAAGATATATCCCGCAAGTACGACAAAGCTCCTTACGGCTTATCTTGCTGTAAGATATCTTAATCTTGACGATGAGATACTCATAACCGAAGATAATTGCGGAATCACAACTCCGGGAGCGCAGCTGTGCGGATTTAAGACAGGCGACAGGCTTTCGGTAAGAGATATGCTGTACTGTCTGCTCATTTATTCGGGCAACGATGCCGCTGTTGCTTTAGCAATAGCTGTTTCGGGTACCGAGAAGGATTTTGCGGACCTCATGAATAAAGAAGCCAAAAGACTCGGTGCGATCGATACGCATTTTACGAATCCTCACGGCCTGCATGAGCTGCAGCATTTTACGACGGCATACGATATTTACCTGATCTTTAACGAATGTCTTAAGGATCCTTTCCTTAAGAGCATATTTAAAACAAAGGAATACGACGTCTCGATCGTCGATGCGTCAGGCGAGACAAAAACACTTCATATGCAACCGACCAACCTGTATTATGCAGGCAAATATACGGCTCCCGAAGGCATTACCGTATACGGCGGAAAAACAGGTGTTACGATGTCCGCAGGAAACTGCCTTATCATTTACAGTGAAAATTCCGAAGGCCGGGGTTTCATTACCGAAGTGTTCAAAGCAGAGTCAAAAGATATTCTTTACAATGAAATGAACGAACTCTTAAAGCTGTGTAAATAATGACAATTCTTCTTGCTTAAAAAGAATGATTGTTTTATAATGATTATAGAGCGAAATGCTCAAAATTCAATCCGAAAGGGGCGATAGTTATGATACAAATAATTGCCGGCGGTAAAGGCAAAGGAAAGACCAAGATCCTTCTTGACAAGGTCAATGCCGATGTACTTACTGCCAAAGGAAGCCTGGTTTACCTTGACAAAAATACCAAGCACATGTACGAATTGAATAATAAGGTTCGTCTGATCTCTGTAACCGATTATCTGATCGATACAGAAGAAGCATTCCTGGGATTTATCTGCGGAATAATCTCACAGGATCACGATCTTGAGAAGGTTTATCTTGACGGTTTTTTAAAGATTACCGGTATAGAGGGTACCGACAAGGATGTAGCACCCGTTCTGAAGAAATTGGATACAATCTCTGCTAAGTTCAACGTTGATTTCGTAATAAGCATTTCCGTTGAAGCCGATTCACTTCCTGCTGAATTCAGGGATAAAGTGATAGCAGCATTATAAATATATCTGGCCCGGGGTGAAAACACCGGGCTGTTTTTTGAGGATCTATGAACAGAAGAGATGACAGATATGATAACGTCGTTAATCTCGACGGAAGCCGTTACCGCGAGGGAAAAGAGGTTAAAAGAGCCCGT
Source organism: Lachnospiraceae bacterium (assembly GCA_024695205.1). Lineage (GTDB taxonomy): Bacteria > Bacillota > Clostridia > Lachnospirales > Lachnospiraceae > RUG11977. The sequence continues at coordinate 5,218 of JAILIQ010000252.1, read as the reverse complement.
CGCGGTATATTATATAAGCTTACTCCCGAGGTGATCGGCGCGGGGATACTGATACTGGTTTTTTTGTATCTTCTGATAAATGTACTCATATACCGCTCAAAAAAACAGGTATCGGTATTTGAGGTACAGTCGCAGGATATCGGATATAAAACTTCATTTCCGGGTATCTGCCTGAGAGACGAACACATTGTCACAGCTGAGAATTCAGGATATCTGAACTATTATATCGGAAACGGATGCAAGGTTGCCAAAAACGGTGTTGTATACAGTGTGGACACATCCAATAAGATCTATAATGATATAAATTCGACCATGAATGATATCAAGCTTACTTCGGATGAGATCACACGTATCAAAAACGTTATTGCTTCGAGAATGAGAGATTACAACGGGTCAGATTTAAGCTGGGTCGAGGGCTTTAAAAACAATCTGAACAATATTGTTTATGAAATGATCAATGAAAATGTCCTGAATACCGTTCTTGATATGCGTGCCCGTGATAATTCGAGCGGATTTACAACCTACAGTTCACCGGAGTCAGGTGTCATTTCGTATTTTTCGGATAATCTTACAGGCTATACCGCAGACAGGATAGATTCCGATACATTCAAGGCCAAGAGCGCCGAAAAACAGAACCTTAGGACTGCCGGACTTGTGGCTTCGGGCAATCCCGTTTACAGGATATGTCCGACCGATAACTGGAATCTGATCGTGAAGGTTTCGGAAGATTTCTATGTGAATAATCTCGAAAAAAGAACCGCAACAGTGTATATCAATGGTGACACGACCGCGATAAGCGGAGATTTACGGCTTTATACGATAGAAAAAGACTATTTTGCAGAGCTTTCATTTGATAAATATATGACAAGATATATGAATGAAAGATATGTAAATGTCGAATTTGCATCAAATGAGGACGCAGGCCTGAAGATCCCGGTTTCAGCAATATTCAACAAAGGTTATTATCTTGTGCCGCTCACCATGTTTGTTGCAGCTGACGGCTATAACGGGATGATCCTTAAAAAAGAGATCTACGATCCCCAGACAGGCACCACTCTTTATGAGAATATCTATCCCGAAAAGTATTACAGTGACGGGTATTATGCTTATATCGAAATGGACGGGAAGTTAAGCGAAGGCGATTACCTGTGCAATGACGAGACCGGGGAGAGAGTCAAGATCGGTCTGATCAATTATCTTGAGGGAGTATATAATGTCAATAAGGGTTACTATATTTTCATGAGAATAGAAAAGCTCAGATCCAACAGTGAATATGCGATAGTAAAGAACAATACACCCGACGGGCTAAGACAGTACGATCACATAGCTCTTAATGCTTCGGATGCGGTTGACCAGGCTCTGATCTACTGATATGGCAGTTTTTGATCTGCTGATATGGCAGGTTTTGATCTACGGATATGCCGGATCTTGGATTTACGGACCGGTCTTTAACACGTTCGGATCTGAAAAAGAAATACCGGGAGACTTATGATGATTTCGGCAGAACAGATTGGTGATAATCTAAAAGATATTGAGGAGCGTATTACCGCTGCCTGCAATCGATGCGGCAGGTCAAGACGGGATGTGACTCTGATCGCAGTGAGCAAGCTTAATCCGGCCGATGCCGTTGCTGCGGCTGCCGCAGCCGGACAGTATGTGTTCGGGGAAAACCGGGTGCAGGAGCTTGTTTCGAAACAGGAAGAGATAGTCGGAATATGCGAAAAAAAGCTCGAATGGCATCTGATAGGGCATCTGCAGACCAACAAGGTAAAAGATGTGGTCGGAAAAGTCGAACTTATACATTCAGTAGATTCCTTCAGACTTGCTCAGGCAATCGATAAAGAATCCCTGAAAAAAGGGATGATCACCGATATTCTGCTTGAGATAAATATCAGCAGCGAGGAAACAAAATTCGGACTGACTCCTGAAAATACCGAGGAGACGGTTCGCCTGATCTCGGGGCTTACGAATGTAAGGATTAAGGGTTTGATGACTGTTGCTCCGTATACAGAAAACCCCGAAAGCAACAGAATATATTTTAAAAAATTGAAGGATTTAAGTGTTGACATAAGCTCTAAAAACATTGATAATATCTCTATGGGCATTCTTTCTATGGGCATGACCGGTGATTTTGAGGTTGCGATAGAAGAGGGTGCCACACATGTAAGGGTTGGAACCGGAATATTTGGTGCAAGAGATTATACAAAGAGGTTTATATATGGCTGAATTTTTTAAACGCATTCTGGAAACTTTAAAAATGCCTGAAGATGACGATACTTACGAGGATTACGAGCTCGAGAACGAAAAGAAAGATGCAAGAAGCGACAAGAAGGCTGTCGGTTCGGAAAGGCCTTCTTCAAGAAGTACTTCCGCCAAAACTTCAACAGCAGCCCCCACAAGTCCGGCTATCGGCAATACTCCTGTTCGTAAGGCGACTCATACACAGAGCAATTACGGTACTTCCACATATATTGAGGGAAGCAGCAACAATAAGACCTTGCGTATGGAACGTCCCGAAGGAAGCAAGATCGTTCCGTTAAAGACTACCAGCAGCGGACTTGAAGTATGCGTTATGAAGCCGAAGAGCCTTGAGGATTCACAGGATATCTGCGATGTCCTGCTCAGCAACTGTGTAGCTATCGTCAATCTTGAAGACAATGATCTTGCGCTGTCTCAGCGTATCATGGACTTTATTTCGGGAGCTGTTTATTCGATCAACGGAAAGCTTTTCCAGATTTCGAATCTTATATTTATCACAGCACCGGGTTCTGTTGATGTATCGGGAGATTATAACGATATTCTGGCACAATCAGGTTTTGATGTACCGATCCTAAAGTAATTATTTGAGAGGGGTTATTTAGTATGCTCACACCTGTAGAAATTCAGAATAAGTCATTCAAATCCGGTGGCTTGGGTTATGATAAAAAGGATGTTGACAATTATATAAAAGAGATCGTTCGTTCATATGAGGATGTTTACCGCGAGAACATGGAGCTCAAGGATAAGGTAGGGGTCCTGAACGAAGGAATCCAGTATTATAAATCAATTGAGAAAACTCTGCAGAAGGCTCTGCTGCTTGCCGAGAAAACTGCCGAAAATACGAAAGCGGCCGCATTAAAGGAAGCCAAACGTATTGAAAAGGAAGCAACCACGAAGGCGAACATAATGCTTGCCGATGCACGTAATGAGCTTGATACGCTTCATCAGCAGACAATAGCATTGATCCAGCAGTATGAGAAGTACAAGGCTCAGTTCAAAAATCTTGCAAAAGCCAATATTGAACTTATTGAGTCGCCTGCTTTCAATATCAATGTTTCAAGCCTTGATGCTTTTATCAACGATCCCGATGCGCTTAAACCTGTTAAACCTTCTTCACATCAGGATTCGGGCAAGAATGATGATAATTCGGCTTCGTCATCGGATGGTGGTCACTTATCGGACCTCGTGGATGAGAATGAAGAATATGATTTTTCGGACTATCATCTTGAAGGTCAGGAAGAATTTGATTTTGTCGATCTGAATGACAATGAATAAGAATATCAAAGGCTCACGATGCTTCGTGAGCTTTTATTATAGAATATGAATTTCGGAGGATCAAATTTTGAAATACAGAAAATGGGCGGTCAATCTCGTAGCTCTGCTTGCGTTTATACTGCTTACGGTCATCGATCAGGTATCAAAGCTCGTCATAGTCGAAAAAATACCGGAAAGCGGTGATATCAGCGTAATAAACAAGGTTTTAAAGATCGTTTATGTCAAAAATACAGGCGCAGCATGGGGATTGTTTAAAAACGGCACGGTCATCTTAAGCATTTTTTCGGCTATTGTTCTGTGTGTTATTGTTTTCCTGTTTTTCAGGCTGAGCTGGGAGGTTGCAAAACAGAGGCCACTGATCGTTTTATGCATACTTATCGCCTCCGGCGCGGTCGGTAACCTTATAGACAGGATATTCAGGAAATTCGTCGTTGATTTCATCTATATAGAACTGATCGATTTCCCGGTGTTTAATATTGCGGACTGTTATATCACGATATCGATGATAGTTCTGATATTCCTGATGATCTTTTAATACAAGGAAGAGGATTTTGAAGCAATATGGCAGAAGAGATCTTGATCATTGCCGATGAATCGGGAGACGGAGTAAGGATAGACAAATTTATCGCGAGCCAGAACGAAGAGCTCTCAAGATCCTATATAAAGAAACTGATCGAAAACAGTATGGTTACCGTAAACGGTAAATGTATCAAACCCAGTTTCCAGATATCGGAGAATGACAGCATCCGTCTTGAAGTCCCGGATAAAACAATCCCGGATATAGAACCCGAGAACATCCCTCTCGATATCATTTACGAAGACAATGATATCATTATCGTAAATAAACCCAAAAACATGGTTGTTCATCCTGCTGCGGGGAATTATTCGGGAACACTTGTGAATGCACTTTTGTTTCACTGCAGGGACAATCTGTCCGGAATAAACGGAATTCTGCGTCCTGGCATTGTGCATCGTATCGACAAGGATACGACCGGTCTGCTGGTCGTTTGTAAAAATGATATCGCGCACCGTAATGTAGCCGAACAGCTGAAGGAACACAGCATTACACGCAGATACGAAGCGATATGCACAGGCGTTCTTAACACAGACGAAGGGACCGTTGATGCTCCTATCGGAAGAAACATAAACGACAGGAAAAAAATGAGTATAAATCCGGTCAACGGGAAGAATGCCGTAACACATTATAAGGTGATCGAACGTCTAAACGGTTATACCCATATTTACTGTGTGCTCGAAACCGGACGTACACACCAGATCAGGGTCCATATGAGCAGCATCAGGCATCCTCTGCTCGGAGATGAGCTTTATGGGGGAGTAAGGCCCGGATTTTCATTGCAGGGCCAGTGCCTGCATGCCGGCATTTTGGGACTAAAACATCCGACAACCGGGGAATATATGGAATTTAGTGCTCCGGTTCCGGAATATTTTGAACGTTTGCTCGACAGATTAAGAAAATAAACGATGCCTGACAGTCTGTTCGAAGCATGGAGAATCATATGAAAAGAAATGCGCAGAAGAGTATTGAAAACTGGTTTCTGAACAATGAACGGAAACATCTGTACATTACCGGAATGCGTGGGACGGGTAAAACAACACTTATCAGGGATTTTCTCGAGAAAAATGCAGGAAACAGAGTTCTTTATCTGAATTTCGAAACAGATCA
>JAILIQ010000266.1 GCA_024695205.1 Lachnospiraceae bacterium | reverse complement strand
TCGAATCCTTCTCCGCCCATTTTCTTATTTTATGCAGTTTGAATACAGACACCGGTTCTGTTATATGAGTCGTAAAATAAGTGGTTATCATCGCGGGATAGAGCAGTCTGGAAGCTCGTCGGGCTCATAACCCGGAGGTCGTAGGTTCAAATCCTTCTCCCGCAACTGCGATGTTGATCGATATTAACATATTGATCACGAAAACATTTTCGGATATAGGATTTGTGTTCGTCGTCTAAATGTTTTCTTTAATTCGCTATTTGCCCAGATAGCTCAGTTGGTAGAGCAGGGGACTGAAAATCCCCGTGTCACTGGTTCAATTCCGGTTCTGGGCATGAAAATAAAGTCGGTTTTACCGGCTTTTTTCTTTTTCCGGGAGCTTTTTTAATAATCTTTTATTGGTGAGCATTTTCAATACTGGATTATATGCTGGGATAGTAATCAGAACTGTGATATATAAGATAACAATAATTTACAAAGGAGGCAGGTGTATTGAGAAGAAATGAATCGACAGTAATATTTCTCGGTTTTCTGTTTATTGCAATAATGGTTTCCGGCCTCGTTATCACGGTTTCGAATTATCAGAAATGGAGCAGGATCCATGCTGGAGTCCTGAGAGAATACAAGAGACTGCAGAACGTTACCGAAAACGGTGACGGATCATTAAACACAAGCGAATCCGAAAATGGTGATGGAATTAATACACCCGGATACGAGAACGGCAACGGAGTACAAAATACAACCGGCTCGGGTGAAATTATTCCCGAGGGAAGTGATCAGAACGGATCTTATATCGAAAATAACAGCAATAACCAAACCATCGAGGATCAGACAGTTATTTCCGATGTTAATGGATCAAACCGGGCTGATATTGCTCCGGGAACAGATGGGACTAAGGATACCGAAGGTACTGCAGGAGAGGCAGAAAATATGGATAATACGAAAAAGAAGGTAATGGGAACTATCGAAGGGTTTTACATAACAGGGATAACAGAGGACATTTTTGCGCGTATAAACGGGAAATCTTTTCGTGAGGGCTGTCCGGTATCTGTCGATGAGCTTCGATATATTCATATTCGGCACTATGGTTTCGAGGGAGAGTTAAAAGACGGCGAGCTTATTGTAAATGAAGCCATAGCAAAAGATACTCTCGAGATATTTGAGGAGCTTTACAGGATAAAATACCCGATAGAAAAGGTACGTCTTGTAGACGAGTATGATGCGGATGATGAAAGATCGATGGAGGACAATAATTCATCGTGTTTTAATTACAGAACTATCGCGGAAACCAATACCCTGTCAAATCACGCATACGGCAGAGCCATTGATATCAACCCTTTTTACAATCCATATGTATATGAAAGAGTGGATGGCAGCCTGTTCCTGCAGCCGAATGGTTCCGAAAAATATATAGACAGGACCGTTGATGCCGATTGTATCATTCAAAAAGGAGATGCCTGCTACAATATTTTTACCGCCCACGGTTTCAAATGGGGCGGGGACTGGACTCCGGCAAAGGATTATCAGCATTTTGAGAAGCTGCAGTAGTATTTAGATGTTTGCACGAAAGAAAAATAAGCTCCTTTCCGGATAATACCTGAAATAAAGCGGTGTTTCTCCGGAAAGGAGCTTTTATAATGTAGTAAACGGTTTATTTTTTTGCCTATTTCCGTTCCGGTCATGAGCGTAGTATTGCGTAGTGAACGGTTTATTCTTCTCTTTGCTTATTCCCGTTCTGGTCATAAGCGTAATAATAGTGTTCAAGAACCTTCTCATCATCAGCCGTCATCTTCATATATTCGGCTTCACGGCCCTGATCATCATACCATATCGTGATATGACCGGTGTCGTCGATAGTGTCTTTAAGGATCAACACTTTAGAGCTGTTGTAATAGAGCTCCTGAACGTTCAGCGACTCTTTGAATTCCGGAACATTTGCGCCGGCCTGTTCGTTTTGATCAAAAAACTCTCTATGTTCATTTCTTTCGGTTCTTTTTATACGAAGAGTACCGTTGGAATCATAATAAGACTCAACATATGTAAATGACATGCCTGCTTTGTCGGAATATGATTCTACAGACTCAGTCTTATGCCTTAATACACCGAAAATATCGTAGTCTTTTTCGATAAATGAAGATTCGTTCGGCTGACTTTCCTTGGAATCAACGATGACAACGGAGTCTTTGTCGTAATCGAAAACAGCGGGAACGGCTCTCTCGAATTTTGCTTCGGTGGCGGCTTCGTTAACGCCGTCTTCAGGATTTTCACCGGTATAAGTCTCGTCTTCGGAAGTTCCGTTCGGATCATCAGCTTCGTTATCCTGTCCGGCCGGATCCTCGGGAAGCTCTATTCCGTTAAATACCAGCTCATTGCCGTCGGCACCCTTAAGTGATTTAAGGTCTATGTCCTTAAAATCAAAATGAGATGCGTCAGCCTGCTTGCTGCTGACGATCTTGCCCTTCTTGCTGGTCGTGGTCTGCCAGCCTTCACCGGCTTTCAGCGTGATCTCTTTTTTATCTTTTGTCGTCAGGACGGCGGTTCCTTCAAGAACGTAATTGTATGTGGTCGTCTGACCTTTCTTTTCGGGAACGGTTTTGATCGCAACTACGGTTCCGCGGATCGACATGCTCGTATTCGGCGTAATGACGGTATAAGAGTCGTTATCCTTAAGTTTTTTCTGAACCTCGACGATCATCTCGCCCTTGGTCATACATACCTTGATCTTGCTGAACCATCCCTTGGAAACAGCGAATTCACAGCCTGATTCAAAGTATGTGTAGCTGTCGTCATCCATACATAAACGCAGGAAGCTGTCGGCGCCGACCGTGGTAAAATCATCGTTCTTCAGCTTCATGTTTTTCGTAGCTTTAAGAGTAGTTTTCTTGCCTCTTAAGACAGAAACCGTTCCATCCTTATCAAAAACGGTAATATCCTTAAAGCCTTTGGAAGTAGTGGCCTTTTCGCCTTCAGGTGCTTCTGTGCTGGCGGTTTCCATAACAACAACAGAACAGGTGTAAACATTTTTACCCTTGGTTGCCGTGATTACCGCGACACCCTCGCCTTTGGCCGTTATGGTAGCCGTATTGTCGGCTTTGACCTTACGTGTGACCTTGGCGACTGCGGTATTGCTGCTGGTCCAGGTAAATCCGGTTCCGTCGCCTTCAACGGATATTTTCTTTGTTTTTCCGGGTTTAAGGACTACATTGTTCAGACTGATGCTTGCGGCAGCTTTTGCCCTGAGTGGAGCAGAGACCGGAAAGTCGGGGATTATAAACAAAAGGACAAGGGCTACAACTGCGATGGTTTTAAAAACTCTCGATGATCGTAACATTTTGATAAGCCTCCGTTCTAAAAAATGATACAGGAATGAAAATAAGTATGTCCAAAGGAACCGA
>JAILIQ010000247.1 GCA_024695205.1 Lachnospiraceae bacterium | reverse complement strand
GCTACCACCGTTACCCATACAGTTAACTCGGCCCAGGCTGCCTCGCAACACACAGAGCATTCCGCTTAGTGCTGCTGCATTCCTGCCCTGACACGGTTCACGGACTTCTGTTGTGCAAGACCCAGACGTCAACATCACTTATATGGGGCAGCATAGCAACTCCCGCCCGGGGCAGATCATCACCCCTGCTGTAGCGGGTTGCAGGTTCAGGGCACCGCTATCTCCCCGGCTGCGCGACAAGTTAGAGTATACTTGCTTTATTTGCAGTTGTCAACCAAAAAATCGGTTAAGTTGTCCTCTCACCCGATCACGGTCATAATGCTGTGTGCAGGCAGGTCTATATGCCTTCCCTGAACTCCGTCCGTAAGACTGAAACCGATCGCGTTTTCCGTCTTGTTCATAAGAACGCAGACAACATCACCGTCGGGATTCTCAAATGCAGCCACATCGATACCCTCGGTAAATCTGGATGTTCCGAGTCTTTTTGCGCCTTTTTTGATGAATTTGCTCATGTGTCCGATGTAGTAGTAGCTGAGTCTCTTTTCGAATGCGGTATAGTCCTCATTGGTCATGACAGGCGCGGCGCAGAAATTTCCGACATGATTCGGTCCGCCCTTCGCATCAAGAAGTATGTTCCAGTCTATGATCCCGTGTGCTCCGGCATTGAGGTTTCCGATCATATCATGGGCATACATCTCTGCCTTGCGTACCTCGTTGGAATCCGCAAAACGGCTGTATTCCACACATCCTTCGGTGAAAATGAGCTCTTTTCCCGGGAAGCTTTCCGCAGTGATCGCAACAACGTCAAAATGATCGCCCGTATACCAGTGAAATGCAAACCCCGAAACATATCTGTCGGCGCCGGGTACGTCAAGAGTCTCTTTTGCGCGGTCATACAGGGCTTCCTTGTTATGATCCCAGACAAATATCTTTATATCCCCGAGTCCTGCCTTTTCAAGAGCGGGTCCCAGATATCCGGCAACGAACTCACCTTCTTCAGTCGCTGAATATATGCATGAATCCCATGTCTGAACCGCTGCGGGCTCATTCTGGACCGTGAGCATCCTGATCCTTGTCCCGCGTTTTTCGTATTCTTCGATAAATCTGACTATATACTCGGCCCACTGTCCGTAATACTCTTTTTTAAGCTGTCCGCCGTGGTTCATTTCCGAGTTTGTCTTCATAAATGCGGGCGGGCTCCAGGGTGTTGCCAGATATTCGACTTCTCCGTATTTTGAAGCTGCGTTTAACATCGGGAAAATGTATTTTTCATCTATTGAGATATCGAATTTTTCGATGGGATCATCAGCATTTTCAAGGTATGCGTAATTTCCCAGAGCGAAGTCGCAGCTGTTGATGTGCACTCTTCCGAGATTATAATTCAGACCCTCTTCGGAAAAAATGCAGCGTATGAAATCTTCCTTTACCGCATCGGGCAACAGGCTGTAATTATATCCGCTCGCCTGTGTAAGCGCTCCTCCGAAGCCTTTTATGGTCTGGTATTTCTTATCCTTAAATATCCTGACGGTCCTCATTGCGTCGATCTCTTCCCTGAAACCGTCCTTTTCCTCCCAGAACGCTCCGTTGTTGTAATCTGTTAAAAAACCTTTCATTTTCCTGTCATGACCTCCTTGTGTAGTCCCGAAATATCATCTTTTACGCATATCTGTCGTTAATTTTTGTATATATCCGTTTTTTTCCACGGTCCCAATAATAACCTTTATCATTTCCCCGTTTCAAAGCCTGTACAGATACAGCAGCAGCCAGCTTGCGGCGCCTGTCAGATAAGGGTACATGCCCCGTCCGTCAATACCGAAATATTCCGGAATTCCGGGATAAATCCTTGATGTATCAAATTCCAGACTCTGTTTTATCAGCGATCCTATCACCTTCCCGGCAGCTTCTTCAAATCCGCGTTTCAGCAGCGCATATGCATACATTACAGCCATATGGCAGAATACCGCTCCGTTTTCCTTGCTCCCGTAGGCAAATCCGAACATACGGCCCAGCTTATGCGCATATTCTTCTTCATTTTCAAACCTTGTATTCAGCCTGTATCCGCCGATCTCTTCGCGGTACAGATATTTATCGGCCGTCCTGATGATCGCCTGTATCTGCGCGTCATCGGCTGTTCCGGACATTATCGCGAATACGGCGCCTGTGAGCATCAGCTTGCCTTCTTTCAGATCCTCAACGGCCTTGCCTTCATTGTCATAATAGCCGTTAAACCATCCGAGTTCACCGTCGGTTACGTCGGTTACTCCGGTTGATCCGGTTATTCCCGTTACTCCGGTTACTCCGGTTGCTCCCGGGACTGCTGTTACTCCCGTTACTTCTGTCATGTACTCGGTCTTTCGTACATGTTCCATGATCGATGATGCGATCGATCCGATCTTTTCGGACAGCTCATGTGCAGGAACTTCAACTTTTTCACCTGACACGTTGTGTCTTACCAGATTGCAGTATCTGTCGAGAATTCCACGTTTTTTTGCATGATCCGGCACATCCTGTGCCGCATTCTTTTCCTGTCCGCAGACTGCTTCGCAGCTTACCTCACAGAGTTCATCGATCATCAAGTACAGTTCTTTAAGAATACTGTATTTTCCGTCTTTTCCGGCTAAAAATGCTGCTATTTCCTTCAGATTCCCCGCATATGCCATTGTAAAGGCAACGCTCTCACCTCGTTGTGAGGCCATGTCAAGAGCATCATTCCAATCCGCCCCGCGCAGGAGCATATGTCCGTGTTCACCGACATCGCATGCCGCTGTGATATGCATCAGAAGAATATGTTCAAGCAGGCTTCCGCGGTAGATATTTCCATTTTTGTCCCGAAGAACGTTTTTCTGCATTTCTTCGGCTCCCGTACAGCATTCATTTCCATCCGCCGCATTCACACTGATGTCATCCTGAACGCTGTCGATATCCCTCGCCCTGCAGCACAGCATATCTTTAAAATACTGCTGTTCGATCTCAAGAAAGTCAGTATCTCCGGACAATTCCATGTATAATTGAACCGTTATCCACGGCCATACGCCATGATCCATCCATACTCTTGCGATACCGTTTCTGTCGGCAATGAACTCACCGGGCTTCGTGCCTATTATGGTTGCGTTGGTCCCATCGGCTCGTACTCCCGCGAAATTGTTGACCAGAAGATCCTTTACTCCTTCCGGATCGCCAAGCATCAGCGCAAGACAGTCCTGCCAGAGATCTCTCCAGCCTCTTCCGCCTTTACCGTAATCATGATACGGAAGGAACGAACATCCGAATATGCGGCGCAGAACCGGTTCGGCACCCACCCATTCAAAATAGTTCTTTAACCGGGCAGTGTCTGAAATGCCCTGTTTTTCGAACTTTCCGGCAAGTTCTGTCATTCTGCGTTCATAATCTTCAGGATTTCGCGCAAGCCCCGATCTTGACTTTTCGATCCAGAATTTCCTGTTGGCTTCGAATGCGGCATCCAGCTTCCCGGTATTTCCGAAACGGGAGATTATCTCTTCGGCGTCATTATATGTGTCTCCGGCTCTTTTTGCCCCGATAAATATGATATATTCGGCCTTTTCGCCCGGGTTCAGCATGCGATGGCCAAACCTTAATCCGCCTGTTGCTTCTAGTCCTTCAAAAACCTCACCACATCCGCAGCCGTCTTTTTTATTTCCGGATCCGACGATCCCCAGAGGGTTTTCGAAATCGCCTCCGTCCGCGATCACTTCGGCAACCGTCGGATAGAAGGCTTCCGGCGCATTCCCTTCTCCGCTGCAGCCTAATGTAAAATATTCGGTATCGTCCTTTATATGGCCTCTTTCATCGAAGCTCAGGGTAGGTCTTATCCTGACTCCGTACCTTTCGGTGTATATCCGGTGCAGAAGACTGGTCACATGTCTGTGATCGCGTATGTTCGCAGCCGATCTTCCGTACATCGGGATCATCGCTATCGGGTCAAAACCGATGCCCGATGCGCCTGTATTTTCGAGTGAAATCCGCATGATCTCGGCTGTTGTCGCATCAGCCGGAACAAAGTTTGTTATGACTGATCTGATCCGTACGTCGTTATAAACAATCTCATTTTCGATCTCATGCCACAACAGCCCCGCCCGCAGTTTCGGGAATACATCACCGGGTCTGCGGTCCGCTTTCTGCCTTAACGATACGCCTGATGCGGAACGAAGCTCTCCGTCATCAAATCTCAGCCAGAAATTCCTTGTACTCCTGTTGTTGTGCAGATCTTCAACACTGACCGGCTGCATTATAAAATGATTCTGATCGAGCTTGATATCTCCGCCGAGCGACGGGGTAATACAGCTCATAACCCCGGCTTCATTACAAAGCGGAAAATACAGATAAGGGTCTGCAGCGGCATTTTCCAGCTCAAAACTGCCCTGATCGTCAGTAAATCCGTAAGTCATTCTTTTTCTTTTCCTTTTCCCTTCTGCCGTATACGGCTCATAAATCATTTTGCAAGCCTGCATGAATCCCGCAGTACCAGCTGTGGATCAAGCCTGATGCTTGTACCTTCTTCAATGCCTTCCCTGCGGACAAGCCTTATGATCTCCGTGGCACTCTTGCTGCCGAGCTCGACAACCGGCGAGTGAACGGTCGTAAGTCCGGGTCTGTAATATGATGCGAGGATCGTATCGTCAAAGCCCACTATACTCACCTGTTCCGGCACCTGAACACCCATTGCCTGCATTGCCCTTATGCATCCCCAGGCCATCTCATCATTGGCACAGAAGAACGCATCCGGGAGCTCGGCGCCCCTTACCAGCATCAGATACATCTCACTGTAGGCGATCGCCTCCTCAAAATAGCCGTTCAGGATAAACTTTTCCTCAACCGGAAAATCATACTTTTTCATAACCTTACAATAGGCTTTAAATCTGGCTTTTTCATCAAAATTCTGCACACCGTGGACATATCCGATCCTTCTGTGCCCGAGCTTGATCAGATATTCGACAGCCTGTGTGACCCCGTAATCATTGTCGATGACTACGCTCGACATCTTTTCCGAATGGTATTCGCGGTCTATAAATACCATGGGCATATTGATCCTCTCAAGCCTTTCCATATATTCGTCGCCGAGGCCGTCATTCATGATGATGGCCCCTTCAACGCCGGAACTCAGGATCATTCCGTATATTTCCTCACTTGTATTTTCATTGCTTACGTAAATATTCAGCATGTAGCCGTTGATCTTGCACTGGATATGGACCGCCTGTATCAGCTGTCTGTAGAAATCTCCCTGTATACTCGAAAGGAACAGGCCGATCGTGTTTTTCTTACAGGATTTCAGATATTTCGCATTTACATTCGGAACGTACTTCAGACGTTCAACAGTCTCCATAACACGTTTTGAAGTCTCTGCACTGACATTTCCGACATTGTTCAGAACATTTGAGACGGTGGAGATCGCAACCCCCGATTCTCTGGCTACATCCTTAATAGTTACCATTGAGTTTTCCCTCCTGCCAAGCAAGCTTTTTGGTCCTGTCTACATTGTATATTCCCCAGTTCTTTTCGGGCTCATCGTCATTCTCCGAACCCTTCCAGGGCTCATCGAAAGCTTCGAAAATGAATACCATGATATCCTCTTCTTCCGCCCATTTCCACAACGATCTGATGTAATCAACCTGAGTACGCTCATTCACCTGATCCTGCTTCATTGCACTGTTGTTGCTTCTGGTCGCCCAGCCGCATTCGGTAAATATCACTTCTTTATCGGGATATCTGCCCTTTATCAGACGATAATCGTCTTTGTTCATCGCAAGGGCTTTATCTGCCGAGACGCCGTTCCACAGCGGATAACTGTGAATGGAAATGATATCCGTTATCTTTACGAGTTCTTCGAGATAAAGCCACTCCGAGGTTCCCTCGTTATAGGTTACAGGCTGTTTGCAGGAGGCTTTAAGCTTCTTGGCAAATTCAACAAGCCTGTCCGCGGTCACAAGATCCTCTCCCCAGCTCGGCCGGTTCTCATTACCGACGGAAACGCAGCAGATCACGTCACTGTATTCGTTGGCGAGAGTGATCAGCTTCGCAAGTGCCCTGTCATTATAGGCTGCGTTTTTCTGAAGCAGTGATGCGCTTAATGTCTCCTTGATCCAGGGGCATCCGATATTATTGAACTCACGCTTCGGATCGATGCCAAGCATGACCTTAAGCGGCAGGGCTTCATCTCTGATCACCCTGAGAGCCGTCCTCGCATGCGCATTGGGTTCATACATCCTGATATATCTGTAGCCGTCCGCAGCAAGGATATTCAGGTCCTCTGACACCTCTTCATACGACGGGCATATGCCTGTGCGCGGGCTCTGCCCCTCCCTGTATCCCGAATAGCATATTCCTTTTCCGTTTTCCCAATATTTCATGAAATACTCCCTCTGTTTTTAAGCCTGTCCTTCATTCAAAATATACATCTATCCTGACAAGTTTTCCGTCTCTTAAAGCATGAGCCTGCTCTCCTTCGAGAACATTGCCTTTTACCTCTGCTGTCTCCCCGCCGGTCGTCAGCAGCTTCATGGTCTTGATCTTCGGTGCGTCATTGCCGAAAGTTGACCTGCGTGAAGGATTATGATATACGATCCTGCATCTGCCCATAAATGTCCAGCTTGCGTCACCGTTGGCGTCAAAGAAATCCGAAGCAAGAGCCGGTGCAAAGCCGATCTTTAATGTACCGTTTTCAATATAGAATGTCCTTCCGCCCGTAAACATCGATATCCACATGCTGATAACCTCTGTTGTGGAGCCGGAAAGTCTTGCAACAAAGCCTCTTCCGTGAAGCTTCTCATCGGGGTTTTCGCTTGATGCGATGAAGGATGAATTCTCAAGGATACTCCTTCCGTACACTGCCGGATCCATAAACGGGATGAATGCAGTCCTGATCGCCTCATAGAACTCGTCATAAAGACCGTTCTTCAACAGGGCATACAGATATTTATATTCCATGTGGAGGAAAATGCTCTCTCTTTCAAGCCATCCCGGTGTAAATGCCCTGATCCTGCCGTACTGCAGTGACAGCTGTTCAAGCGACTCGCTTGTTTTGAACATTTTGAGCTTTCTGTCGTACAGATCGCTCTTAAGTACCTTTTCATGGATCATTGCCGCATCTTCTGCACCCATTGCAAGATATCTCGCAGGACCTTCAAGGAACTTCGGAAGTGTCTTTACCCTGAATCCCTTGATCCTTATACAGGAACTTCCATCGGCGTTTTCCACACGCTCCCAGCTTGTGGGTTCAAATGTAAAATATGTCGGAATTTCCGAATCCGAAAGCTTTTTGGCTTTCTCGATACCGGCGTTTAATCTTGATCTTACAGCTTCGCAGAATTCCCTGATCTCGTTTTCCGCCACATTCTCTTTCTTGCCGCCGAACGGTCTGTAAATGACTTTTCTGTACTCTTCCCGGACATTTGCAACGAGATCCCAGTATCTGAAATCGGCATTCGACTCATTTCCGTCCTGCTCTTCTTCAATCGCAGACGGCATGGGATATTCCTTCAGAAGTCCGCTGATCTTATGATACAGATCCGCTATTTCACAGGGGATCTCAAGTGTTTTGTCCGTGAGAGAATCGATCAGGAAGTCAGCTATCCTTACAAGCTCAAAGGTTTCGGGCATTGAGCTTGCAAACATCGCGGGAAGCCCGTTCATCGCATCATTCCAGCCGGGTTTTCCGCCCTCCATCTCGATACCCATACCGTAGGAATCAAGTATGGAGAATTTATTCAGCAGCAATGAGAACATTTTGACTGCAAAGGTTGTTTCAACGATGCTGCCGTCGGCATTTTTCTTCCAGTTTGTGGCACCGGCCCTGAATCCGTTCTCACCTGCTTTATCGGGGTTATGTACCGCCGAATCGTACTGGCGTATCGTATCGCCGTCTTCGGTATAGGTTTGGCTTCTGTCACGTACCTCAAGGTCGCTGTCATAGAAGAGATAGCCTTCCGAATGCATCAGTTCGTTTCTTTTATCGGGGAAGATCGACAGATAGTTGTCGACCAGATCCATGATGTAATCCCAGTGATCCGTCCAGTAGCCTTCGGACGCTCCGGCCTCATAATTGCCGTAGCTCAGATCAAGTATCTTTTCCACCAGGACCTTGGGATTGACAGTCAGTTTTAAGCCTGCGGCATTGATATTCCTGAACAGCTGCCCGGGCTTAAATCTGCCTGACAGAAGATTTCCGAAGCTTTCGCGGATCTTTTCGGAGTCGCCTGCGGATTCAGCAGCTTCGCAGCATGTATCGTTTCCGACCGTATCTTTGCCGTTCGTGCAGGAAAGCATGAACGTAACGGCCTCATCGAGATTTTCCTCTTTTACCGTAAATGTGGCCGGTCTTATCTCCAGCGGATTGTATCCGTCCGCCTGGATCAGATTAACGAAATTACGTATGTTATAATCGCCGAGTTCGGGACAGAAGAATACATCGTTTCTCCTGTTCTGGCACACGTCGCGGAAGTTGCCGTTGCCCTGTGAATAATACTCACCGTCTATTGTAAAGAAATTGTAGTCTCTTTCGGGATCTCCGTGCTTGCGGCTGTACAGATACAGGACTTTTCCGCCGACCTTAACCGGATATCCGCCTCTTAAGAAGTTATCCAGATAACACTGTTCGATATATTTGTCAAATGCTTCGATCCCCGTTTCTGTCCTTACATCGCCTGTCAGTTCGTCTGCGATCTCATTTGCCGACTCAAGTTTTCTTGATGCAAAACCCGATACCGCGAATTTGTCGAGGCTGCTGTTAAGCTCTTCTTCCGAAGGGGTAAAGCCAAGATATGATGTCCAGGCGATCTGTGCGCCTGCCTTAAGTTCCGCGCTGATCGGTGTAAAAGCGCAGGGGATCTTATTTACTACGGGTCTGTCACATCTGATCCCTTCAATACCGTTTTCCCTGAAACCTACGGGCTCACACAGCGATGTGTCGTATCCGAAGATCTCATCACTGTCGCATACAAACGGCATTCTCTTTCCGTCGCAAATGCAGCAGTAGAAGTATCCGCCGCGTATTTCCTCGACCTTTGAAGAGTCATCTGTCGATGCCCTCATCGCAAATACCGGGGCACGGTTTCCGACATTTCTTACATCCGTCCAGCTCTTGAAGAGATTACCCATCTCCTGGAACTGTCCGTTGCTGATCCCTCTCGGGATTATCTTTGCGGCTCCGTCGATAACGGCTGTTTCAAGCGTTTTTCCGGAAATATTTTCAAGTTTTACCTTTCTTACAAGAGCTCCTATCGGCTCCTGCGGAAGGATAAAATAATCAACCGTGATCTTCAGTCCCGTTTCTTCGGATTCTTCAACGATCTGAAGACTGTTCTTTCTTACGGTCAGCTTCCTTTCGGCCCTGTGTCCGCCCCTGAACGGTTCGTACAGTTTTCCGTCCGCTTTTATAAAAGTCCTGAATCCTTTAAGTGCCGTATTTTCGTATTCAGTACAAGCCGGTGTAAATTCGATGATCGCCTCGGCCTTGCTGTTGACCCCAAGACTTCCGATCGCCTGGCCTCTGTTGGTGTAAAATGCCCACATCGGTATACCGTCTTCTCCCGTAAGTCCGGGAAGAAAACCCGAAAACGGCACCTGCCTGTCAAAATCCGCTATAGTAAAACCTCTCTCGTCAACTCTGTATTTTTCCATCTTTTACTTTCCTCTCTGTATTCACTGTAAACAGTCTTTGCCCCGGTTCATTCCGTCAGTGCCGTTATCTGCGGACTCTGGTAAACTCTCACATAATCTATTTCCATCGCCTGCGGCCAGATATTATCGTCAACTCCTCTTGCTCCGCCCCAGTCGCCGCCTACCGCAACATTGAGCAGCAGATGAAAACGCCTGTCAAATGGCCATTCCTTATAAGTCGGAGTGCTCTTGTATTTCAGAGGCTCATAGGTA
>JAILIQ010000242.1 GCA_024695205.1 Lachnospiraceae bacterium | reverse complement strand
CCTTTCTGGCTTTGTCTCGCCAGTTGCGGAGTGTCTGCTCGGAAAGTCCCTCCTCCTTGGCGATCTTGGTGATAGATTCGTTGTTGGGCGGAAGCATCCTACGAAGTATTGCCTCCTTGTATTCTGGACTGTAGTTCATGTATGAAGCTCCTTCCTTTGGTGTAAGCGTAAAATAATCAGCGTATAGAGCCTTATACTACCACAAAAACTATTTCGCTTCACTGACATCTATCCTAACACACGGGGATTATCAAAGAGCCAAGTACTGTTTGTAACGGCTTTGCCGGCATCTCGGTCTTACTCGAGAAAAGCTTCGCATACCGTTCTTCTATCTCTTTCCATGGGATCGTAGCTGACTTTTTAATCCAACGGTTTTCCGGATTCATCTTCACCCCCATCGGCTGATTAAAATCGGAAAGAGTAAACTGATGATTTCGATCAAATTTATACACTATGACCTCCGAGGTGCAAGGTTTTTTATAGAATTAAAGCTATTTCCTTACACTTCTATTGTACCAGATGAAGGTAAAAATATCAGCAATTTCAAAGGTTTACGACACATTTTAATAATTATAAGCAGACACTAACTTAAGGCCTTAATTCGAAAAAACTGGAAATCCAAAATAATTCGTAGTAAGATGAACAAAAGGCAACGGCGCCTGTTATTGTGCTTTTGCCTTTTTTATTTTTCGGATTAGAGGAAAAGGAATTGAAAGATGACAGAATAAGAGAAGAATGCGGCGTTTTCGGACTCTTCTCAAACAGTGAAAAAAGTGTTTCGGAAGATATTTACTACGGCCTTATTGCCCTTCAGCACAGAGGTCAGGAGTCTGCCGGGATTTCGGTCACAGACAGAGAAGGCAACATGGGAAACAGCATTACTCATAAAGGGATGGGGCTTGTAAGTGAGGTCTTTGATGCTGAATTGCTTGGCAGGCTTAAAGGTAATATCGGTCTGGGACATGTTCGCTATTCCACTACGGGTGAGAGCGTTATCAGCAACGCACAGCCCATTGCAATGAATTACATCAAGGGAAGCCTGGCGCTGGCGCATAACGGAAATATCATCAATGCCGCAGAGCTTAAAAAAGCGCAGATGCTCCGTGGACTTGCGCATTTCGGTACCACCGACTCTGAAGTGATCGCCTATGAAATTATTTTTGACAGAGTTAATACCGGCTCCATAGAGGAAGCGGTTAAAAAGACCGCCGGAAAGATCCGGGGAGGCTATGCTTTATTGGTGATGAGTCCCAGAAAACTTGTTGCGATCAGAGATCCTCTGGGGATTAAGCCTCTTGTTCTCGGAAAACGAGGAGATGATTTTATCCTGGCCTCGGAGAGTGCCGCAATAACTTCCATCGGCGGCAAGCTTATAAGAGACGTGCGCCCCGGCGAAATCATCTGCATAAGCAGCGACGGAATAAAGAGCGACCTGTCTCTGTGCGGTGAAAACCATGCGCACTGTATTTTTGAATATATTTATTTTGCCAGATGTGATTCGGTCATGGATGGAGTGGAAGTTCATGAGGCAAGGGTAAGGGCCGGACGGGCCCTTGCCAGAAGTGCGCCTGTTGATGCGGATTTAGTAGCGGGAGTACCGGATTCCGGTATTGCCGCGGCAGAGGGCTACTCAATGGAATCGGGAATAAGATTCGGCCATATCTTTCATAAAAACAGCTATATCGGACGAAGCTTTATTAAACCCACCGACAGAGAGCGGAAGATCGCCGTGCATATGAAACTGAATGTGCTTCGGGATGCGGTAAATAATAAACGTATCGTTCTGATTGATGATTCGATTGTGAGGGGCAATACCATGAGGCAGATAATCGAGGCTCTTAAAAATGCCGGAGCCAGGGAAGTGCATGTAAGGATCAGTTCGCCGCCATTCCTTCATCCTTGCTTCTATGGTACAGATGTCCCCGGCAGCGGAGAACTGATTGCGTCCGATCATTCCGGCAAAGAAGTGTGTGAGGCCATAGGAGCTGATTCACTCTGCCATCTCCATCTGGAAGATTTTAAAACAGTGGTTCCCGGACATCGGTTTTGTTGTGCCTGTTTTGACGGGAACTATCCGGTAAAATAAAATCTTTTTAAATGGATTCTCCTCAAGGAACTTTTCGCGCTATGTATCTTGAAAAATCATGGTCGTTAACGTATAGTAGGGCTATAGGGACAACCGTGTCCTTAATACAACAATATACACGATATGAATGCGCATATTATTTGTGGGGTTATTCTGGCATGTAGTATGCGTTTTTTGTATAAGCAGTTATTCCTCATCAGGGAGGTGTCGATCCTTCCGCTGAGTGCTATATGTATTATGATGATTCATCGGATTTTATGCTTAGAGGCCTGGATACGGACGCGCCGGCATCCGGCGGGGCACTTGTATAAAAATCCCGATGCGGCGAGGACAAAAATGAATATCGTTTATAAAAAATTATCGAAAAATGAATTGAGCAGGATCATTGAAATGAGAATAGATCAGTTGACGGAGGAATACACATCAGAGGGCAGAACAGTGCCGGAAGATGTGGATCTTGAAAAATCTCTGATGGATTTTTATAAAAGGAATATTGCCGCAGGTACATATGTTTCATGGCTTGCATTTGATGGGGATAAAATTGTTGGAACAAGCGGGATGTCATTTGCAGAAAAGCCGCCCTACTTTACATGCCCTTCAGGAAAGTTGGGGATCCTGTCAAGTATGTTTACTGATCCGAATTACAGAAGGATGGGAATCGCCACTCAATTACTTGACAGAGTTGTAAAGGAAGCAAAAGACTATGGCTGTGGAACAATCTATATCACAGCTTCAAATACAGGGGTTAAGTTATACGAAGCATATGGTTTTAAGCATAACGGAAATTTCATGCAATATAATTTTTGATCAGCGATATCCGGTATAAATATTGATTATATCGGTGGCTAAATCGTAATTCAGCGGGAGAAATACAGATGATTGATTTTGGATTAAAGGACAGGATTGCCATTATTACCGGTGCAAATAATCCCTGGGGAATTGGAGCTGCGACAGCATTGGCTTTCGCTCGTGAAGGAGCAAAGGTTATTTTAGTATACAAAAAAGTCTTCAGACCATTTGATGCAGACAGGATGGATAAAAACGGTGCAGACAGATACTACGGAGCAAATGCGGGAACAACAGAGGCAGTGGAAAGCAAACTCCGGGAAATGAATGCTGACTACCTTGTTTTGGAAAGCGATATTTCAAATGAGGATGCAGTAAAGGAAATTTATTCCAAGGTTCTTGAAAAATACGGTCGAGTTGATATTTTGCTTAATAATGCCGCGACGGATGACGAAACTGGCTGTGACACGATTGAAACGATCACGCAAAATGTGATTGATGACACTTTTGCGGTCAATGTTCGTGGAAGTATTATGATGATACGGGAATTTGTTAAACATCGTGGTGACTATGGAAGAATTATCAACATTTCCACTGATGCAGCGCAGGTTTTCGCAGGCCAGATCACTTATGGAGCAAGCAAAGCAGCCCTGGAGGCACTTACCCGCAGTATTGCCCTTGAGGTTGCACAGTATGGAATTACCGTGAATTGTGTTTCACCCGGCCCTACACAAACAGGATGGATTGATGAGGAATTTGAAAAGGTAGTCATTCCTTTAATTCCGATGGGAAAGTTGATCCAACCGGAAAATATTGCTGAAACAATTTTGTTCCTTGCAAGTAAGCAGGCAATGATGATCACAGGGCAGGTGATCAAAGTATCCGGCGGAAAGGCTATATAATCCGGAGATTCTATCAGAGTTCAATACTTGTGCAGGGATACTGGATAATGAAATTCACATCATGCGCCTCGCAGTATTTCCCCAGCTTAAAGAAAACCACTTCCGTTTTTTCTATTAATTCCGGCATGTCTGTAATCGGATGATCCAAAGAAGCAAAGAAGTTATCCCAATGGACAGGGATCACGAGGCCTGCACCCGTTTTTTCCACGGTTTCCGCAAAGAACGCCTCCTCCATTTCAGGGCTGGCCTTCGCAAGCCCTGCCACGCCGAGAAATATAACATCAGCGCTTATGCCGTCAAGCTGTCCTTCTATGTAATTAAAGCTCGGCCTGATCAGTAATCTTTTCCCTTCATGCTCCACAAAAAAGTCATATGAACCGCCCTCCTTGTACTCTCTCAGTCCGGCGGGCTGTACCAGAGGCTCCGTAACAGGTATCCCAAGGTCATTATTAAACTTGTTCGGTTTAGAATGAAGCGATTTCAGGATGCTGATATTATATCCACCAACGTGAAACCTGTCTCCATGTTTGAAAACAATGATATCGCTTTCCGGCACGCCTCCTCCAAGAGCGACATTTTTTGCTGATTCGCTTCCATATATCTTTGCGCCGCATTTATTAGCAAAATACGGGGCGTCCATGACATGGTCATGATGAGTGTGAGAAATAAAAATGGCCCGGAGCCTGTCTATACGGTGGATCCTGATCAGGCGGTGTGGGCTGTTTCGGTAAAGTGAGTCACAGACGTATCGATCAGAGCATACGGTATTGTAGGAGAGATCGTTGTGACCAGGGCTGCGCCTCTTTCTTTAAACAGCCGGATCGTTTCTTCATTCGTTCTTGCCCCATGCTCAATGGTATCGACTCCGTTTTCAAGAGCGACTTTAAGACCCAGACTGCCCTCGACATGGGCCGCCACATAGAATCCGGGCTTATGAGCTTCATCACATGCCGCTTTTACGATTTCCGGCGACATCTTTAAAGCAGGTTCACCGGACTCGTCGGCGTCCATGACACCGCCAGTGATCATCAGCTTAATAAGATCCGGTTTACCTTCCGCAACAATTCTCACATGCTCCCTTGCCATCTCCGGACTGGTTACCGAATAGGCAAAAACTCCTGCCATATGCCCTCCCGGAACGGATATTGCTTTATTGCTCGCCAGTATACGGGGACCGGTCACCTTTCCGCTGTTAATCTCGTCACGAAGCCACGCATCATAATTTTCAATTCCTCCGACTGTCCTGATCGTTGTGACTCCACTGTTCAAAGCAACCTGAGAATAGCTGATATACATCTGTTTGAGCATCACTCTCGCCTGATCATTCGCCGTTAATGTGCGTATAACCTCAGCCGCATCAATAGGCTTGTCTTTTGGTTCTCCGGTTCCCGGAATATGTACATGGAGGTTGATCAGCCCCGGAAGAAGATATCCTCATTTCAGGTCTACAGCACTGCAGTCTGATGGCAGTTGGTCATTATTGTTTTGAAATCTCTGATGGATTTTTATAAGAGGAATAATGCCGCAGGTACATATGTTTCATGGCTTTTGATGGAGATAAATATTGATCATATCAATGGAATCTATGCCCATTTATATCTTACTTTTTCCGAGCTATATCGATTATAGTCCAGCATCTTCTCACGCTGAAGCCGTCCAATTACTATATAAGGCCTAATACCCTGACTCACAGCGAACGTTTTAATGGCATCAAGGCTATAATCACCTTTTTCAACAAAATGCTCATATGCGTCTGGTTTTATCAATCTTGTACTTGCAAAATCATTTGCTCCGATCTCAACTTCAGCAATTTCATTGTAATCGATGAAATTGATAGTCCCGGTTACATCACCATTAACAATGTGCCCTAATTCGTGGAATAGTGAAAACCAGAAAATATCAGCATATGCCCCTCTAATCGTCAAAACCATCTGATAGGTACCATCATTCTTTTTTGAGATGTATCCTTGAACTGGTGCACCTCTAAAATTCCACATAACTGAAAAATCTATGCCATATTCACTAAACAGTTCCGTCAAAGATTTCTGAACAGATTCTCCCGCAGAACACATAACAGCTTTCGCCTTTACTACAAGCTCATCAATCCTTTTAACATCGAATTCCGTTTTGACGTTTCGGCGTTCTCCCGCAATCTGACAGAGCCGAACCCACGCTCCCATCACATACGGATTTATCTTGGATTTAGCAGACATTCTAAGAGCGCCTTCAGGTACTATTTCTTTCAGATTAGCAATATTACTAATCTGAAGCACTTTTCTGAGAGACAGGATTGAATCATCTACAGCCTCTCTGATTGGCATTTTCCCTGAATCTCTCAAATATTTCACAACATCTTTTAAACTGCTTCTTGCAATTCTTTCTTCATCAGTTATAGTTTCAGGTGCGTTGAATTCCAATAACTCCGCATCATAATTGGCTTGCAAATTAATCCAAAATGATTTAGATACACCCAAAGCATATTCCAATGCAAAGGCAAATTTTCCGGAAATATCTTTCTTTCCTGCAATAACATTACATACATATGCAGGTGTTACTCCCGTTCTGGCAGCTAATTCTGCCTGAGTTATTCCTCTTTCTACGAGAATATCCGCTATCGTTTCTCCCGGATGAATAATCAAATCACGGGATATACCAGTTATTTTTGTCGCCATGATAGTCACTCACCCCTTCCACTACAATCTCTTCACAAATCTTTACCGTGTCTTCTGTTGCATTTAATTCTATTATAAGTCGGACATTTGCCGTTACATGCAATGAATACATAATCTGCTTATATCCGGATAGCTGTTCTGGTTTTCCTATCCCTAAAGATAAAAAAATCCCAAAATTATCCGCCGCTGTCAATTGATTCATGAGCTTTTTTATCGAACGAACCCATTCAAAAGGCAATTTCTTTTTCATTTTCGAATAATCGGTAAAAAACTTCTCCACCTTCTTATTCGCATATGTTATTTTCAATAGCGACCACCATTATCCCCCTACAGTTCAATTAACCAATTGGTTAATTAACTGTAGCATCAATAATATATCTTGTCAATACCCCAGTCTTCTATTGTATGTGTCAAATCCTTAGCTTCCTGCGAGATTTCTCACTCAATGAAAAACCGGAGCGAGTGACACCTGAAAAAGTCAGTAAAACAGAGGGTTTTCAGGGAAAAACAGTTGTAAAAAATCCAGAGAAATGGTATAATAATAAGTGATAAGTAGCGCTCAATTATTAGACCAAACGAGGTGTCAAATGTATCTGGATTTTGAGGTTCCGATACCGGATCTTCCTGGGAAAATCGGTCGCTTTAAGAAAGGAAATACAGTCTATATCCGCTATATAGTTGGTCGGAAATATTACGCTGATCGGAAGTACAACATACCGAATCACAAGATCATCGGGAAGGCGATTGCGGACGATCCCTCCCGAATGATCCCGAATGAAAACTTCCTGAAGTACTTTGGAGATACAGATCTTCCGGAACTAAAAAGAGATGCTTCAAGAAGCAGTTGTCTGCGCATAGGTACATTCCTAGTCATCCGAAAGATCATGGAGGAATACAGCCTTCCGCAGATGCTCACGAAGTATCTTGGGGCAAAGGACTGCGGACTGTTTCTGGATCTATGTGCTTACTCGATCATCTGTGAGAATAATGCCGGACAGTACTACCCAATGTATGCGTATAATCATCCTCTTCTTACAGATAAGATGCATATATACAGCGATACAAAGGTCTCCGATTTTTTTACTTCCATTACAGATGACCAGAGTGTTGGCTTCCTGAACGAATGGAATGCGACAAGGGATCACAGGGAAAAGATCTATATTTCCTATGATTCCACCAATAAGAACTGCCAGGCCGGCGACATTGAGATGGTCGAATTCGGACATGCAAAAGATCCCAGGGATCTGCCGATTTTCAACTACGCCATTGCCTACGATACAAACAACCGGGAGCCTCTTTTCTATGAACAGTACCCAGGAAGTATCGTGGATATATCCCAGCTGCAGTTCATGCTGGAAAAAGCGAAGGGGTATGGCTATAAGAGAGTGGGTTTTATCCTTGACCGGGGATATTTCAGTAAAGAAAACATAAAGTACATGAATCAGTGCGGTTATGATTTTGTGATCATGGTCAAAGGTATGGCCTCATTCGTCAGCGGGCTGATTCTTGAAAACAAAGGGAAGTTCGAGAATAAGCGTGAATGCAGCATACGGAAATATAAGACATACGGAATGACGGTCCGACGTCAGCTTTACGCTTCGGATGAAGAAGAGCGGTATTTCCACCTGTTCTATTCGGATCAGAAGGCAAGCGCCCAGCGGGAACAGGTTGAGGCTAAGATCGACCGCATGGCAAACTATCTCGGAAAGCTGAAAGGGAAGGCGGTTACGATTGGAGATGGATATCGCCAGTACTTTGAACTGTTCATCCATGAAGAAGACGGCGTTTTCCTCTTTGCAAAGGAAAAGGCGGAAGTCATAGAACGGGAACGGGACTTATGTGGCTACTTCGTAATCGTTACTTCAAAAAAGATGTCAGCAAAGGAGGCACTGGAGCTTTACAAGAGCAGAGATGCGTCAGAAAAACTGTTCTCCGGGGACAAGAGCTATCTTGGGAATAAAAGCCTGCGGGTGCAATCTGATGAGGCGGCGGCAGGTAAGATCTTCACGGAATTCATTGCCCTGATCGTCCGCTGCAGGATGTATACGTTGCTGAAGGACGAGCTTGAGAAGCTGGAAACGAAGCCGAATTACATGACAGTACCTGCAGCGATCCGTGAACTGGAAAAGATCGAGATGGTTCGTGGACTTGACGGCAGGTATCGAATGGATCATGCGGTAACGGCGACACAGAAAACAATCCTGGGTGCATTCAGGATGGATGCGAGATCAGTAAGGAACAGAGCCAATGAACTCAGCGAATTGCTGGCAGGAATCGAAGAATAACGGA
>JAILIQ010000230.1 GCA_024695205.1 Lachnospiraceae bacterium | reverse complement strand
GAAACCCTGAAACAGTCTTTATTGACGATACAGCGTACATTGGGCATATAATACTCGAGCATATTCTCAACAAGTTCCTCTTCGGATCCGCTTGTCTGCATCTTTGCTCCGATGGAATGCTGCAGGCGGATATCGTCCTGATAACGGTAGAAACCGGTATTGAAGCTTTTCATCGCGCTTATGCTGCTGTCTTCGCAGTGAGGACACCCACAGGATACATTGCGTATTATGCGGGGAAGAACCGAGAAATCATTGGGCTTTTTGCCTTCAAGGCACTGAAGGATCGCCTGAACGGTGACCGGTGCGAATTCCGGAGTCATACAGCTTGCAGTGGTAATGGCGGGAGAAGACAGAAACGCTTCATTATATCCGTCAAAGCCCGTGATGATGATATCCTCGGGAATACGGTAGCCGGCTGTCTTAAATACATCGCAGACATTGATGGCCATGATGTCATTGGCACATATCATCGCATCGGGAATGTTACCCTCTGCGATCAGTTTCTCGGCGGCTTCACGGGCGGGTCTGGACCAGAAATTGCCGTAGCTGACCATGTCCATGCTGAATTCGATGCCGTTCTCTTCGATGACTTTTTTAAATACTTCCATACGTTCATCGGAGAATTTATTGCCCTCAAGACCGGCCATAAAATGCGGCCTGCGAGCCTTATGATCCTCTATGACATGACGCACTAAGGCTTCAAAGCCTTTGGCATAATCAAATGAGATGCCGGTAGTGCCTTCGTAGTTACCGTCTACCACGATGGCCGGAACAGAGTATTTATGGGCGCGGTCGATGAGCTTCTGTGCCACGGCGTGGCTTTTGATCTTTTCGTCCATGATGATAACGGCATCTGTTTTGTCCCACGGGATCCAGTCAAATACAGATGTCTCGGAGTTGTCGGCTTCATCATCCCAATACAGATCGGCATTGAGCGCAAAGATCCAAAGACGGCAGCCATGAGTCTTAAGCTCCTCATTCAGCATTTCGATATAGCTGTGTATCTGAGGATCGAATACGCGGGATGTGCAAAGTGCAATGAGTTTGTTAGGACCTATCATACGGTTTGTTCCCTCATAATACGAAAACTGTGAAAATTACATCTTTTACCGAAAAATAATCATACTCGTAAATATTGTATCTCGACAGGATCAAAAAAACAACTATAAATTATATCCGTAAATAAACTGTACAAGCCTGCGGTGATTTGTTATAGTAAACGAAACAACGGATTTTAAGGAGGAACACATCTTGAAGATCAGAAATACGGATGTGGGGATGCTTTCGCTCGGTCCGATGGCCGGAGTTACGGACAGGACATTTCGCAGACTGTGCAGGGAACAGGGAGCGGACCTGCTGTATACCGAGATGGTCAGTGCCAAGGGGCTTCATTATCACAGCAGAAATACCGCGGATCTGTTAAGAACCGATGAATCCGAGCATCCGATAGGGATCCAGCTGTTCGGCTCCGAGCCCGATATCATGGCTGAAGCGGCAGCGATGGATCTGCTCGCCGGATTTGATTTTATAGATATAAATATGGGCTGCCCGGTACCGAAGGTCGTAAATAACGGTGAGGGCTCCGCTCTGATGAAGGATCCCAAAAGAGCAAGAGATATCGTGGCGGCGGTCGTATCCGCATCCGGCGGAAAGCCCGTGACTGCCAAGATCAGAAAAGGGATAGAAAACTTTACCGATACCGCCGAATTTGCGAAATATCTCGAAGACGGCGGCGTATCGTGCATAGCGGTGCACGGCAGGACAAGAGAACAGTATTACAGCGGTCATTCCGACTGGAATGCGATCCGTAAAGTAAAGGAAGCCGTATCCGTACCCGTGATCGGAAGCGGGGATGTGACGAACCCGCAGGAAGCTGCCGAAATGCTTGAAACGACCGGCTGCGACGGGATAATGATCGCAAGGGCGGCGCAGGGCGATCCCTGGATATTTGCGAGGATAAAAAAATATCTGGAAGAAAAGGATAATGCGGCAACGGATGGGAAGCCCGATTTCGAAACGGTGTTAAATATGATACACAGACATGCCCGGCTCCTGACCCAAGAGAAGGGGGAGTGGACAGCGGTCCGCGAGCTTCGAAAGCATGTGGCGTGGTATACACAGGGCTATCCCGGAAGCGCAAGACTGCGCAATGAGATCAATCTGTGCGAGAGCATGGAGGAACTGTTTGACAGGCTCGAAAGGTACCGTACGGAGCGGGTATAGATATTGTCACGCAGGCAATATGGGAAAACTTCAAAAATACGAAAAATTTAAAAATTTATGCTTGCATTTTTATATGCGATATAGTAGTATATAGTAAAACTTTCAGAGACGGACAAATGTACGCCACAGAAAAACAGTTTACGGAGGATAATTAACATGGCAAAGTTAAAAGCAGGCATCTTAGGTGCAACAGGTATGGTTGGACAGCGTTTTATCCAGCTTCTCGAGAATCATCCGTGGTTCGAGGTCGCGGTTGTTGCCGCAAGCCCCAGAAGCGCAGGCAAGACCTATGAAGAGGCAGTCGGCGGAAGATGGAAGATGGATACTCCCATGCCTGAGGCAGTTAAAAATATGATCGTCATGAACGTCAACGATGTTGAAGATGTTGCGGCGAATGTTGACTTCTGTTTCAGCGCCGTAGACATGACCAAGGATGAGATAAAGGCGATCGAGGAAGCCTATGCGAAGGCTGAGATCCCCGTTGTATCCAATAACAGCGCACACCGCTGGACACCCGATGTTCCGATGGTCGTTCCGGAGCTTAATCCCGAACATCTTGATGTGATAAAATTCCAGAAGGAAAGACTCGGGACCACGAAGGGATTTATCGCTGTTAAGCCCAACTGCTCGATCCAGAGCTATACTCCCGCGCTTCACGCCCTGCGTGAGTTCGAGCCCGAGATTGTTGTTGCAACGACCTATCAGGCTATTTCGGGAGCCGGCAAGAACTTTACCGACTGGCCGGAGATGGTCGATAATGTGATCCCCTATATCGGCGGTGAGGAAGAAAAGTCCGAGCAGGAGCCTTTAAGGATCTGGGGACATATCGAGAACGGACAGATCGTCAAGGCTGAAGGTCCTGTTATCACAACGCAGTGCATACGTGTTCCCGTGACCAACGGACATATGGCGGCTGTATTTGTTTCGTTTAAGAAAAAGCCTACCAAAGAGCAGATCCTTGAAAAATGGGCATCGTTTAAGGGTGTTCCTCAGGAACTTGATCTTCCGAGCGCTCCGAAGCAGTTTATCAAGTACTTCGAGGAGGACAATCGTCCCCAGACCAGGCTTGACCGTGACTATGAGAACGGTATGGGCGTATGCATGGGCAGACTTCGCGAAGATAAGGTATATGATTACAAGTTTGTCGGCCTCTCACACAATACACTGCGCGGTGCAGCGGGCGGAGCCGTTCTTACTGCCGAGCTGCTGAAGGCGAAGGGTTATATTTACTGAAAATTGACTACACAATTTGCAAAATCCCGGCTTAAAGTCGGGATTTTTTTTGCCTGCTTTTTGCTTGCAAATGAGCCCGGAAAATATTACAATAATATTACAAGTTTTAAGTAAGGGGTAATATTTTCATGAGGTGTTTCAAAGTATTCAGGGTTTTCGCTATAGCAGTTCTTATTCTTGCATTTTCTTTACCGGGCGGCATCAAGGTTTCGGCCGCAGAGTATTCCACAGGAATTTATAAAATAAATACCAAATCGGATCCTCTCAATGTAAGGGCCGGTTTCAGCACCGACCATATCAAGGTCGGCTCGATCGCAAAAGGAACCGAGGTCAATGTGACGCTTGTTGCGGACGGCTGGGGCAAGATCGTTTACGGAGATATCCACGGATGGATCTCGCTTGAGTACTGCAAGTATGTCGGACAGCCCGAGGAATCCGAGGTCAATCCTACAAAGCTTTCCGACGAAGTATACGGTATCTCGCCCAAAAATCTTGAATGGGTTACGGGCTGGAAGCAGGAATACTCCAGAAGCAGCGGACTTTGCACCTCATGTGCAACGGCATCACTGCTCAGACGCCGTCAGGCTGCCGAAGGAAAAGAAGTAACCATCACCTTCGGAGATGTGCGTGCCGCACTCGGAGGCAATCCGATCCCCGATTCCAAGGGCTATTACGAAAGCTGCAATTCATATTTTACAGATACGACACCTTTTTATCATCTTGAAAACAAGAATGATGAAAACAGAGAGACATACTATCTTCACAGGGATTATGAGGCCACACATATCAACAACCGTGAGTATCTGGCGGATCTGCTCGATGTACACCCCGAGGGCGTAGTGGTATATACCACATATCCCAACAACGGCAAGCACGGTATCCTTATCAGCGATTACAAGCGTAAATCAAACGGAACTCTTCAGTTCTACGCATACGATCCCGCCAACGGAACCGGAAGATGCAGGCTTGAAGATACCTGGATCATGACCAAGATCGGTTCTGTCAACCAGTATTTTAAAAATGTCACCTGTATCTGGTATGTGATCGGAGATCTGACCGTAGATGACGGATTTTTTGACCATCCCGAAGCACAGGCACATGACGCGACCCTGACAGTTTCCAAGAAGACCTATACATATACTTCGACAGGCAAGAAGGCCAAGAAGGTCGAGAAGCTTTCAAAGGGCGACGAGATCGACGTCAGCTATACATACGAGGATTCCAAGGGCAATAAGTGGTATATCACCGAAGACGATCTGTATGTAAAGGCTGAGTACGTTAAAGAAAAATAACCGATATGCTTGAATGGGTATCTTCAAACGCAGCCAATATCATAATTGTGCTGATCCTGGCAGCAGTTGTTGGGTATGCTGTCCGAACCATATATTTAAACCGTAAGAACGGTAAATGTTCATGCGGAGGAAACTGCGGCAGCTGCGGTATGTACGGAAGCTGCAGCGATGGCGGAAAACAGGAAAAATCCGGGAAAAACAGGAAATGATCCTGACCGGGGAAAGCCGGATTCTATGAGAGAAGGCATTAAGAAGACCAAGATCCTGTATCTGATGAAAATACTGCTCGAAAATACCGATGAGAACAATATGATGGATATGGAGTCAATCCTGCGCCAGCTGAAAGAATACGGTATTGAGGCCGAGCGGAAGAGCCTGTACGATGACATTAACATTCTGAAAGATTTCGGAGTGGATATTGTCATGGAAAGATCGGGCAGAAACAGTTATTATCATGTCGTAAGCAGACAGTTTGAGCTTGCGGAATTAAAGCTGCTTGTCGATTCCGTGCAATCGGCACGGTTTATTTCCAAAAAGAAATCCAATGAACTGATAAAGAAGATAGAAGGTCTTACCTCGAAAAATGAAGCTCATGAGCTTCAGCATCAGGTATTTGTCACCCAGCGTGTCAAATCGGGCAACGAGAAGACCATGTACAATATCGACGAGATCCATAAAGCAATCGAGATGAACCGTATGATAAGGTTTAAATATTTTAAGCTGAACACACGTAAGCATCCCGAATACCGCCATGACGGCAGGCTGTACGTTATGAGCCCCTGGGCGCTCACGCTTGTGGAAGAGAATTATTATCTTGTCGCCTTTGATGAGGAAGCGGGTATAATAAAATATTTCCGTGTCGACAAGATGGATAAGATCGATATCCTGGAATCAAGGCCACGGGCCGGAAAAAAGCAGTTTCAGTCCTTTGATATCGCCGATTACGCCAGAAAACGCTTCAGGATGTATGACGGCAGGGAGGTAAACGTAAGGCTCCGCTGCGGAAATGATTTTGCGGATGTTGTCTTTGACCGTTTCGGGACCGATCTGATACTGCATGATACCGGTGACGGCTTCTTTGAGGTCACTGTCACTGTAGCTTTGAGCAGACACTTCTTCGCATGGGTGATGGCGATGAATGATCATGTTATGATCAAAGGACCCGAAGATGTACTTGCCTCTGCACGGGAATTTGTAAAAGAACTGGCAGCGTCATATAAATGACGCTGCCATATCTTTTATGATAACAGTGCTTCCTTCATTGAACGTACATATTCACCGACGTATCCGGGAGCATCCTTACCGTATCTGGCAAGGATCTTTATAATGGCGGAACCTACGATGGCACCATCGGAGAGTCCGGCCATTTTTTTTGCCTGCTCGGGAGTTGAGATACCGAATCCGATCGCGCAGGGGATATCGGTATTCTGCCTTACCACATTTACGATGGAAGCCAGGTCGGTCGTGATCTCGCTTCTGGTTCCGGTAACACCGAGGCTTGATACGATATAGAGGAAGCCTTCGGCTTCTTTTGCAATTTTTGCGATACGACCTTCCGAGGTGGGAGCGATCAGGGAGATCAGATCGACTCCGTATTGGTGGCACAGGGGCAGGAACTCATCCTTCTCCTCAAAAGGAAGATCGGGAAGGATCAGCCCGTCTATTCCGATATTGCGGCATGTGGAAATGAAGCGTTCGGCGCCGTAGGAAAAAACAACATTGGCATAGGTCATAAAGACCATGGGAATGCTCACATCTTTCCTGAGCTCAGTAACAAAGTCGAATATCTTGTCGGTATCAACGCCGCCCTGCAGCGCTCTTAAGTTGGCGCCCTGTATCACGGGGCCTTCTGCGGTGGGATCGGAAAAAGGGATGCCCAGCTCGATCAGATCCGCGCCGTTTTCGACGGCGGCACGTACCGCTGCGCCGGTAGTCTCAAGATCGGGGTCTCCGCAGGTAATGAATGCAATAAATGCTTTTCCGTTAAGGAACGCTTTTCTGATATTACTCATGGATATCCTCCCCTCTGTACCGTGCTATCGCGGCACAGTCCTTGTCTCCGCGGCCTGAGATCGTGATAACGATTATCTTGTCCTTATCCATTCCGGGCGCGATCTTCATCGCATGAGCTACGGCGTGTGCCGATTCGATCGCGGGGATGATGCCCTCTGTTTTTGCAATATATTCAAATGCATTTACAGCCTCGTCATCCGTGACGGGAACATATTCCGCCCTTCCGATGTCGTGAAGATAAGCGTGCTCGGGACCGATCCCGGGGTAGTCAAGACCTGCCGAGATCGAGTATACGGGAGCTATCTGGCCGAATCTGTCCTGACAGAAATACGATTTCATTCCGTGGAATATGCCAAGCTTGCCTGTTGCAATGGTTGCGGCGGTCTCATAGGTGTCAACGCCTCTGCCGGCAGCTTCGCAGCCGATAAGGCGTACATCCGGATCATTTATAAAATTATAGAACGAGCCGATCGCGTTGGATCCTCCGCCGACACAGGCCAAAACCGCATCGGGCAGCCGGCCCTCTTTTTCAAGCAGCTGGGCTTTGATCTCTTTGGAAATAACAGACTGAAAATCGCGTACAATGGTGGGGAAGGGGTGGGGCCCCATGACCGAGCCGAGACAATAATGGGTGTCGGCGATCCTTGAAGTCCATTCGCGCATTGCTTCTGAGACGGCATCCTTTAATGTGGCGGTTCCGGTCGTAACAGGGATTACCTCAGCGCCTAACAGCCTCATACGGTAAACATTGAGTGCCTGGCGTTTGGTATCCTCTTCACCCATGAAAACAACACATTCCATGCCCATAAGAGCCGCTGCGGTAGCCGTTGCGACACCGTGCTGGCCGGCACCGGTTTCTGCGATCAGACGGGTCTTGCCCATTTTTTTTGCAAGAAGCGCCTGCCCGAGGACATTGTTGATCTTGTGGGCGCCGGTATGGTTAAGGTCTTCACGCTTCAGATAGATTTTGGCACCGCCAAGATCCCCGGTCATCTTTTTTGCAAAATAGAGCCTTGAAGGCCTTCCGGCGTACTCGTTGAACAGATCGGTCAGTTCCCTGTTAAAATCAGGGTCGTTTTTATATCTGTTATAGGCTTCTTCAAGCTCGATAACAGCATTCATAAGCGTCTCGGGAATATACTGTCCGCCGTGGATCCCGAAACGTCCTTCAGGGTTAGTCATGATAATTCTCCTTTTCTTACGGCATCGATAAAAGCGGCCATTTTCGCAGGGTCTTTGAAGCCGTCGGTCTCGATGCCCGAGCTTACATCGACCGCAAAAGGCCGGAGCATTTTTACTGCTTCACCTGCATTTTCGGGGGTTAATCCACCGGCCAGAAAATACGGTCTGTCAAATGAGGTGAGAAGCTGCCAGTTAAAGGTCATTCCGCTTCCGGCGCCCGAATCCAGCAGGATATGATCGGCCGGGCACGTAAGCGCACTGTCAAGTATTATGTTTCTTTCCGAACCGGCGGATACGGTTTGTGCATCCGGACCGGCTGACTTTTCGAAAGAGGTTTTTCCGGTTGAACCTGCCGGACTGCCGGTTGAGGTTTCCAGACGGAATGCCCGGATAAGAGGCTTGTCTGTCAATAGGCGAAGCCTGCCGATATAGGCGTCATCTTCGTTACCGTGCAGCTGGGCTATGTCGATAATATTTTTCTCCAGCAGGTTGGCTACCGCTTCGGGCGTTTCGTTTACAAATACGCCGACGGCCATAATTGCCGGATCCAGCTGCTTTTTAAGCTCAGATGCTGCTTCAGCGGAAATGAATCTCCGGCTTTTTGGTGCGAAGACGAAACCCGCATAATCCGGTTTGAGCCGGTTGACCGCTTCGATATTACAGGGTCTTGTAAGACCGCAGAATTTGATCTTTGTTGTCATATATTCTCTGAATTAAGGTTAGTCTTTGGCTGATATGTCATTCGTTTTGGGGTACGGATCCTTTTAACTGCGCAAGCATGGCTTTTTTATCTGCGGCCCGCATCAGTGCTTCTCCCACAAGTACGGCATCGGCTCCCATATCACGAAGACGTGCGATGTCATCGGAATTCCTGACGCCGCTTTCCGATACAAAGAGCGTCTCCCCGGGGATCAGACTGCGAAGCCTCCGGCTGTTCTCGGTATCGATCGTAAAATCCTTGAGATTGCGGTTATTTACACCGATCACTCTTGCGCCTGCCGAAACGGCAAGTGCGACCTCTTTTTCGTCATGGGCTTCTACAAGTGCCGTCAGACCGAGTTCATCGCAGATTGCCATATATTCCTTAAGCTGTGAACCGGTGAGTATCGAGCAGATGAGAAGAACTGCCGATGCTCCGAGCAGGCGGGCTTCATATATCATATATTCATCAACCGTGAAGTCCTTGCGCAGACAGGGAATGCTTACGGCAGAGGCAATTTCCTTAAGAAAGATGTCGCTGCCCAAAAACCAGCGGGGCTCGGTAAGTACCGAGATGCAGTCTGCACCTGCGTTTTCATATGCTTTCGCAATCTCAAGATAAGGGAAATCCGGGGCTATCAGACCCTTTGAGGGAGAAGCCTTCTTGCATTCGCAAATAAAAGCGATGTCCGGGGTCTTTAGTGCCTTCTCAAATTCAAAATCCCTTTTTGGCATGGACAAAGCCTGGTTTCTGATGTCCGAAAGAGGCGTGCGAAGACGTGCTTCGTTAACTCTTTCCCCGGCATGGGCGGCGAGCTGGTCGAGAATAGTCAATGCTGTAATCCTCCGTGTGTCGCAAAATAAACCGTCGTGATCATATCGATCGGGAAACTGTCCGAAAGGGACCGGTCACTCCGGACGATTGCTGACTTCTATCAGTTTTGTCAGTGTTTCATATGCTTTTCCGGAATCGATAAGTTCTGCGGCCATATCGATACCGTCCTTCATTGAATGGGCTTGCCCGGCGATATACAGAGCAGCGCCTGCATTTAAAAGAACTGCGTTGCGCATATGTCCTTTTTCGCCCTTGAGGATCGCAGTCGTGATCCGGGCATTCTCTTCGGGAGTCCCGCCCTTTAATTCGTCCTTACTGCATCTGTCAAATCCGAATTCCTCGGGGGTGATCACATAAGACCTGAACCATCCGTTGTTTATCTCACAGATCTTTGTAGGCGAACTTAAGGAGATCTCATCGAGCTTATCAAGTCCGAACACTACCATGCCGCGCTTTACACCGAGATTGACAAGAACCTGTGCAAGAGGCTCGACAAGGTATTCGTCATAAACGCCGAGAAGCTGCATTGAAGGCGAGCCGGGATTGGTAAGCGGGCCGAGGATATTGAAAACGGTCCTGAAGCCGAGCTCCTTGCGGATCGCTCCGACATATTTCATCGAAGAATGATATTTTTGAGCGAAGAAGAAGCACATTCCGACTTCATTGAGCAGCTCGATGCATCTTTCGGGACTTTGCTGGATATTGACTCCGAGCGCCTCAAGACAGTCCGCTGTACCACAGAGTGAAGAAGCGGCACGATTGCCGTGTTTTGCCACCTTGACACCGCCTGCTGCGGCGACAAGGGCAGATGTTGTAGAAATGTTGAAGCTGTGTGCGTTGTCGCCACCGGTTCCTACGATCTCGAACAGCTCCATGCCTGTCTCGACGCGGGTGGCATGTGCTCTCATTGCTGCAGCACAGCCGGCGATCTCGTCGGTGGTTTCGGCCTTGGCGCTCTTGGTAGACAGAGCGGCAAGGAATGCGGCATTCTGTGTGGGAGAGGTCTCACCGCTCATGATCTCATTCATGACGGTGTAAGCCTCCTCATAGGTGAGATCCTCTTTGTTGACGATCTTGACAATGGCTTCTTTGATCATAATTTACTTTCCTCCTTGTAAGATAAAATTTGCCCCATGTGTGACCGGTTTTCGGACAGTCTGCCGTACGCGATTTAATCTTTCCTTGCTTCCTGTTCCTTCTGGATCTCAGGGAAAGCCGAATACATCGGTTCAAGATCGGGCTGTTTCTTCGTGATCTTACGTGCCGAATAATTTTTGGTGATCTTAAGCACCAGTGTACTCAGGCAGATAACACCGATAAGGTTCGGGATGGCCATAAGGCCGTTGAAGGTATCCGAAAGGTCGATCGCCAGAGATACGTTCATTGTCGCGCTGACAAGGACCATGGCGATAAACAGGATCTTGTAAATAAGAGTGGATTTTGTGCCGAACAGATACTCCCAGGCTTTGGTGCCGTAGTAGCTCCAGCCGAGGATCGTTGTAAATGCGAACAGCGAAACCGCAACAGCTATGAAGATACCGCCGAAGGTACCGAAATTCTTGGTAAATGCTTCGGTAGCGAGTCCAAGCTTGGTCGCACCCGACAATGAAGCTCCGGTCTCAAGATCTACAACACCGGAAGTAAGGATGACCAGCGCAGTACATGTACAGACTATGATCGTGTCGGCAAATACCTCGAAGATGCCCCAAAGACCCTGAACAACGGGCTCCTTGACATTCGAAGCGGAGTGGACCATAACGGATGAACCAAGACCGGCTTCGTTACTGAATACGCCGCGCTTGAAGCCCCAGGTCATCGCATTTGCGATGATAGCACCGCCAATACCGCCGGCCGCGGACTTCACATTGAAAGCACCTGCGAAGATAGCACCGAAAGCAGCGGGAACCTTGGTGATATTCATGAAAATAATGACGATCGAACCGATAATGAAGAATACAGCCATGAACGGTACAATACGCTCATTGGTGGTAGCGATGCGCTTTAAGCCTCCGATGATGACAAGCGCAAGGAAAATGATGATGATAACGGCTGTGATTATGTTTACGACCTTATCTTCGATCGGGATGATCGTGTTGATGCTTTCGGTAATGGAAGCAACCTGTCCCATATTTCCGATACCGAAAGATGCGATAACGGCAAACAGCGAGAACAGGGCAGCAAGTACCGGACCTGCGACTTTACCGTATTTCATCTTGCCGACGCCGTCCTTGAGATAGTACATGGCGCCTCCGCTCCATTCGCCTTTTTCGTTACGACGGCGGAAGAAGATACCAAGTACATTTTCGGAGTAATTCGTCATCATTCCGACGATCGCCGCGATCCACATCCAGAAAACCGATCCGGGTCCGCCCATGGTGATCGCATAGGCAACACCCGCGATATTACCGGTGCCTATTGTTGCGGAAAGAGCGGTGCACAGAGCCTGAAACTGAGAAATGGACTGTGCTTCGTGACTTTTTCTAATACTTTTGTTACTGAACAGACCGCCGATCGTGGTCTTCCACATGTGACCGAAGCGTCTGAACTGAAAAAACTTCGTCAATACAGTCATGAGGATTCCTGTACCTATCAGCAGTACAAGTGCCGGCACGCCCCATACAACGCCGTTCACGACATCATTGACATTTGCGACGGATTGAGCAAAATTGTCCATATTTGTCCTTTCCTTTCCCTTATTGAGATTTACTGAAGAAATGATTCACTCTGTCATTTTAACATGTTAAAGCGCGAAAGGCAAGACATTTCTATGGGAATATGCGTAAAATGTTGTAATCGGAGCCCGAAAGTGGTAATATATTGGTAAATGAAACTATGAGGAAATGTCAGGGGAAGCCGTAAAGGGCATACGCGACGGTTATATATCGCTTCAAATAAGGAACGGAGGTCAATATGATATGAGCGATCATGGCAAAAAGATGGTTGCGCCGATAGTGATAACGGCAATTGTAGTACTGTATTATGTCGCCTATTTTGCACTCATAGCTTATGTTCTTGACGGAGTGTTCAGGGTGCTGTTCGGGATCATTCCCGCGATTCTTGCCGCGGTTATGATATATGTATGTATTCAGAGAATCAACGAGATCAAAGGAGGAGAAGAAGATGATATTGGTAAATACTGATTACATTACAGGAAAAACATTTGAGATGCTCGGACTCGTAAAGGGTTCCACGATCCAGTCCAAACACATTGGAAAGGACATCGGTGCAGGTCTTAAGACTATCGTCGGCGGTGAGCTGACCGGATACACCGAGATGATGAACGAAGCAAGAGCCATCGCGACCAAGCGTATGGTTGCCGAAGCAGAAGGACTCGGCGCCGATGCGATCGTTAACATCCGTTACGCTTCATCGGCAGTTGTTCAGGGGGCTGCGGAAGTAATTGCATATGGCACGGCAGTAAAGTTTGTCTGAAGAAAAAAAGTTTTTAATTTTATGCTTGCATTTTTATCAGTGCTGTGATATTATAATCTGCGGGCTTTAAAAAAGCACCGCAGTTTGCTGCTATAGCTCAGTCGGTAGAGCGCATCCTTGGTAAGGATGAGGTCACCAGTTCAAATCTGGTTAGCAGCTCTTCCGCAAAGCTGAAAGCGTAGCGGCAACAATATGTGATTCGAGGTGTGGCTCAGTTTGGCTAGAGCGCCACGTTAGGGACGTGGAGGCCGCTGGTTCAAGTCCAGTCACCTCGGTTTTTCTCTGCTCCCGGCGCTATTCCGGCACCCAGGACTTGAACCCCGAGCACTTTCTCGCAGAGAAAGTGCGGGGCCCTTAAGTGTCCTGGCAGCGGAATTTGCACCGATGCTTCTGCGG